>NZ_JBVJVY010000027.1:47124-126069 GCF_055603265.1 Streptomyces sp. NPDC037288 | reverse complement strand
CCCGCACCCTCTACGACGAGGCCACCGCGTGGTCACACCACGCAACCCTCGCCGGAGCCGCTTGACATCCCTACGCCATGGGATGTCTGACCTGCACTTTTCCGGACCCCGCCGAAGACGACATCTTTCCGATCACGCACCACGTGGAGTGCGTGGCGATCCTGGAGCCCACTTCCAGGCGACTCTGGTGGCTTGACCTTGACACACTGTCAAGGTGTGCCCTGGGTACAGGAGGTGGCCCCCATCATCACGACCAACGGAACCCCACAGGACCCGCGCTTGGCCAACGCCCTCGGGGCCAACGACTCGTCGGTCCGGCTTCGGGCGGCCCTGGCGGTCGGCTCGAACCCCGACCCCGGCTTCCTGGAGACGCTGGTCGAGCGGTGCGCGGTCGAGCCGGACCTCTTCGTGCGAGACATGCTGTCCTGGGCGCTGACCCGCCTCCCGCCGGAGATCACCCTGCCCCGGATGCGCGGGGAACTCGGCTCTGAGCGCACTCAGGCCCGCAGTCAGGCGTTGCACACGCTCTCCAAAATCGGCGACGAGAGCGCGTGGGCCTGGATCACGCGCGACCTGCTGCGCGACGCCGACGACGAGGTCGCGCGGGCCGCGTGGCGCGTCGCGGTCGTCCTCGTGCCCGAGGAAGAGAAGAAGGACCTGGCCGACGAACTGGTCAGGCAACTCGGCCGCGGTGACCGCGATGTGCGGCTGAGCCTGAGCCGGGCCCTCGTCGGCCTCGGTGACGTGACCGAGCCCGCCTTGGAGAAGGCCGCGGCGAGCGCCGACCCGGTGGTGGCCGCGCACGCTCGTGCCACCGAACTGCTCCGGCAGAACCCGCAGACCGGTTTCGACGCGGCCATCGACGAGGCGAAGCGAGTCGTCACACTCGGCCCGGAACGAGCCGCTGCCGCCGCCGCGATGGCGCGGGGAGCCGCCGAGACCACGGAGTCGACTGAGTCGACTGAGGCTGCCGAGTCGACGGAGGCTGCGGAGACCGTGAAGGCCGCGGAGACCGCGAAGGCTGCGGAGACCGCGCAGTGCTGATCGGCGAAGTGGCCCGCCGCTCGGGGGTGAGCCCGCGGATGCTCCGGCACTACGACGCCCTGGGGCTGGTGCGGCCGACCGGTCGCACCGTCGGCGGCTACCGCGAGTACTCCGCCGAGGACGTCCGCAGGATCTTCCACGTGGAGAGCCTGCGCTCCCTCGGGCTCTCCCTCAAGCAGATCGGGCGCGCGCTGGAGAACCCGGCCTTCACGCCGTCCGCCCTCGTCAGCGATCTCATCCGGTGGACGGAGGACCGCTTGGAGCGGGAACAGGAACTGCTCAAGCGGCTCCGCACGATCGATGCGTCGGCGCCGGCCGGCTGGCAGGACGTCCTGCGCATCGTCGAGCTCATGCAGGGGCTCGGCTCGGCCAGCGCCGCGCGCAGGTTGCAGGCCGTCCTGGCCCCGCCGGAGGGGCCGGTTCCGGCCGAGCTGCTGGCCGGGGCGGTCCTCGCCGAATCTGACCCGAACGTCGCGGGCGCCCTGCGCTGGGCGCTCGCCCGATCGGGCGGCGACGGCGTGGCGGCACTGGCCGCCGGCGTGCACTCGGACGACGTCGACATCCGGCGGCGCGCGGTGCGGGCGATCGCCGGGATGTCCGAGGCCCCGGGTGTGACGGCGGTGCTTGCGGACGCGCTCGGGGACCCGGACACGACGGTGCGCGGGCAGGCCGCTCTGGCGTTGGGCAGGCGTGGCGTGACCGCGACCGTGCCGACACTCGTCGGCATGGTGGTCGAGGGCTCCAGCGATGTCGACGCGGCGGAGGTCCTGGGAACGCTGTCCCGGGATCCCGGGTGTGCGGACCGGATCGTGACCGCACTGGTCGACGAACTCGCCGCGCCCACCGCGGACTCCGCGACGCGGATACGCCTGACCCAGGCGCTGGTCGAGCTGCCGGGGACCACCGTGCAGGAGGTCCTGCGCCGACTGGCTCGCGACGACGACGCCGCCGTCGCCCTCGTCGCCTCGGCCTTCGTCGGAGTTCTCGACGAGCGGTCCCCCGAAGACCGAGGGGACGAGGATGCCCGCGCTGGTTCCTGATGTGACCGCGGGTCTGGTCCCGTTACCTCGTCCGAGTGACCGCGGGCGGTTCCGACCCGGCCTCATCCGTCGTGCACAAATCTCATCCTTGTGATCGGCAAGGTGCTTCGCGACGCCAGGCCCGCGGTGTCACGCCACCAGGTGACCGTGGCCCGGCACGTCATGTGCCGGGCCGGGCCCACGTTCAGAAGTCCCAGCTCTGGCTGGGAGCTCCGTTGCAGCTCCAGCTCACCAGGAGCTGGCCGGCCTCAGGCCGGCCACCCAGGATGTCGAGGCACTGTCCGTTCATCCGGTTACGGATCTCGGGGCCGTTGCGGAACCACTTCTGGTTGATGCCGCCGTCGCAGTCCCACATGCTCACCGAGCCCAGGTCACCCGGATTGAACGCGTAGATCTCCAGGCACTTTCCGTTCATGCTGGAACGGATCTGCTCACCGTCCCAGAACCACTGCTGGTTGGTGTTGCCGGTGCAGTCCCACGTCACGGTGGAGGCGCCGTTCTCCTGATGGAACGCGAAGATGTCGGCGCACCGTCCGTTCAGGTTGGACTTGAGCAGCGGTGCCGCGGCGTATGCCGGCGGACCCGCCAAGGTACCGCCGACCGCGAGTCCGATGGCCGCCAGCAGCGGCACCAGTCGTTTCGCAGCTTGTGGGACGTCGTCGGGCACGCCCACCACCCCGTCCGGCTGGCGGTTCTGCACCAGCCCTGTCGGCTGCTGGCGGTCGCGTTCGGGCAGGGCGGCCGCGTCCTGGCGGCGGCGAGCGAACGATCGGTACGGCTGTGGGACGTGGTGAACCGGCGAGCACCCATCGAACTGAGCACCCTGCCGTACCAGCCGGCCGCGCCGACGTGGGTGGTGTTCCGGCCCGGCGGCGACGTCCTCGCCACCGGCGGCCCAGGCGGCCACCTGCTGGCCGTGTGGGCGCACGATGCGGCCGGTCTGTGGGACCTGACCGATCCCGTCCACCCCCGGTCGCTGAGCCGGTTCGCCGAGGGCGGGCCGGATGTCACGAGGGCGTCGTTCCGGCCGGACGGCCGCACGCTGGTGACGAGTACGGGAGACTCCGGCTCGCTGCGGTTCTGGGACATCCGGGATCCGCGCAGCCCCCGGGAACTGCCGTCCCCGTTCCGGTCCGACCCGCTGACCGATGGCGTGTTCAGCCCCGACAGCCGGACCCTGGCCGCCGTCCACCGGACGGACAGGACGGTCTGGCTGATCGGTATCGGCGACCTCGGCCGCCCGGGGAAGGTCACGCGGGGACGGGCGTCCGGCTCCTGGCTCTACGCGCTGGCCTTCTCCGCGGACGGCCGCCGGCTGGCAGCCGGCGCCGCGGACGGCAAGACCCTGCTGTGGGACGTGAGCGCCGCGGCCGATCCCACCGTCCTCACCGGCCACTCGAATCCGGTACCGGCCGTGGCGTTCGGCCCGCACGGCAACACCCTGGCCACCGGCGGCAACGACTTCACGATCCGGCTGTGGGACACCGGCCTGGACAGGGTCGCCGCCCGCATCTGCGACAGCGCGTACCCGCGGATCACCAGAGCCGAATGGGCACGGTACTTCCCGGCGGTCGCCTTCACCCCACCCTGCCCTCCCTCATGAGGGTGCGGAACCCTCGAAACGTCACATGTGTGCGTCCGGCAGGCCGCAACCGCGGCTCTGTCGCCCGGTGTGCCCACGCCGGGCACGGCGATGCAGGCGGAGCACGTCGTTCCGGCCGTGCTCCCTGTTCCCCCGGCCGGCACCGGGCGGCAGACTGCACTGGCGGTCGGCGCCCCCCCACGTGGCCCGGCCATGAGAGGGAGGGAGAACCGCCCGTGACGAGCACCGCCTCAGCCACCCCTGCCGGCACATCCCCCCGGCCCGAGGCGCAGCGCCGCGTCCTGGCCGTCCTGGTCGGCAGCCAGATTCTCAGCGGGGCCGGACTCGCAGCCGGCGTCACCGTCGGAGCGCTGCTGGCGCAGGACATGCTCGGCTCCACCGAACTCGCGGGCCTGCCCAGCGCCCTGTTCACCGCCGGCTCCGCCCTCGCCGCCGTCATGGTGGGCCGCATCTCGCAGGCCCGGGGCCGCCGACCGGGCCTGGCCGCGGGATACCTGACCGGCGCCGTGGGCAGCGCGGGCGTCATCGCCGCCGCCGTCGCCGGCCATCCCGTACTGCTCTTCATCGCCCTGTTCGTCTACGGCGCCGGTACGGCCACCAACCTCCAGGCCCGGTACGCCGGAGCCGACCTCGCGGCGCCCGCCCACCGCGCCCGCGCCGTCTCCACGGTCCTGGTCGCCACCACCCTCGGCGGCGTCGTCGGCCCCAACCTCGCCGCACCCACCGGCGACCTCGCCGGCACCCTCGGAATCCCCACGCTGGCCGGGCCGTTCCTGCTCTCCGGCACCGCCTACGCGCTGGCCGCCCTCGTCCTCGCCGTATGGCTGCGCCCCGACCCCCTGCTGCTCGCCTGCAGCCTCGACCTCCAGCAGCGTACGGAGGCCACCACGGGGAAGGCGGCGGGCGACACGGACCCGGCCCCGGCACGGACCCGCGGCCCGGGGCTGATACCGGGTGCGCTCACGATGATCCTCACCCAGCTCGTCATGGTCGCGATCATGACGATGACCCCCGTGCACATGCACGACCATGGGCACGGCACCGCCGCCTCCGGCTTCGTCATAGCCCTCCACGTCGGCGCCATGTACCTGCCCTCACCGCTGACCGGCTGGCTCGTCGACCGGTACGGCCGTACGGCGATCGCCACCGCCTCCGGCCTCACCCTCCTGGCCGCCGCACTCACCGCCGCCGCGACGCCCGCGGACTCCGTCGCCCCGCTGGCCCTGGCACTCGCCCTGCTGGGGCTGGGGTGGAACCTCGGCCTCGTCTCCGGCACCGCGATGATCACCGACGCCGTGCCGCCGGCCACCCGCGCCAGGACCCAGGGCATGGTCGACGTCTCCATCGCCCTCGCCGGCGCCACCGGCGGCCTCGCTTCCGGCCTCGTCGTCTCCGCCGCCGGCTACCCCGTCCTCGCCCTCGCCGGCGGCATCCTCGCCCTCGCCGTCCTGCCGGCCGTCGCGGCCACCGCGAGCAGCAGGTGAGCCGTGCAACGGGTGACGCGATCCTCGACCAGCGAAGGCCACGGGAACCACTCCGATAGCATGTTCGAGCCTGTGGCGATCAGCTTCATCGCCTTTCACTTATTCAACCCACATCGAACAAATCGGCCAGACGATTGATATCTAGAGCGTCGCGGGTGTTTTCGCGAATAGACGGCAGAACTGTGCTGTGGGCCGCAGTGGGTGTGGCGGCTCTTGGATTCCTCATCACGCTGGAGATCGCCGCACGCCGCTACGGTCAGCCGGGGCCGATCGCCGACCAGCTGACACGGCTGGTGTTCGCGCCGAAGCCGGGACCGCTGTACGGCGGTCTGGCGTTGATGATGGTGGTGCTCACCTGGCGGCAACGGTTCATCGCGGCCGGTGCCGCGATCGGCATCGACGTCGTCGTCGCGCTGGTGCGGTGGGCGGTCGACGCCAAGACGACCGACGGCCGTCTCTTCGGCAACGGTGCGCTGTGGGTGATGCTGGGCTGTGCGGTCATCGCCGTCACGCGCCGCACCGGCGCCGAACGCGTCCTGCTGCTGAAGGGCGTCGGGCTGGGCCTGCTGCTGGTGGCCGGCCGTAAGGCCGGCGACACCTGGCTGCTCATCACGTCGAAGACCCGTCCGTCGGTGCTCGACCAGTACGTGGCGACAGCCGATCACGCGCTGGGCAGCCCGTCATGGCTGATGGGCCGGATCGTCACGGCCACCACCCCGGTCGGCCCCCCACTTCTCCACGTGGTCTACGCGCAACTCGCGGTGGCCGCCGTCGTCGTCGCGCTGTACCAGCTGCGCAACGTGGCGGTCGAACGCCGCTTCCCGCGCCATCATCTGGTGCGCACCTTCCTGCTGATCGGCCTCCTCGGGCCCGGCATCTACATGCTCTTCCCGGTGGTCGGACCCGTCTTCGCCTACGGCCCCGGGGCCTCCGGCACCGGCGGCCTGCACTGGGCGGTGGCCGACCTGTGGCCGCACACGCCGCCGCCGGTCAACCCCCCGCACCCGATCCCGTACGACGGGATCACCCCCCGCAACTGCATGCCCAGCCTGCACACGGCGTGGGCTACCACGATCTTCATCCACTCCCGCAAGGGCCCGCGGATCCTGCGCTGCGCGGGCACCTTCTGGCTGGTCGCCACGCTCACCGCGACGCTGGGATTCGGTTACCACTACGGCGTGGACCTCGTTGCCGGCGTGGTGTTCGCGCTCACCATCGAGGCAGCGCTGCGCTGCTTCGACCGTGGCTGGGACCGGTCGGGAATCCAGCTGGTCGGCTACGGCGCGACGGTCTTCGCCACGCTCCTGGTGTCGTACCGCTGCCTTCCGGTGGAGATGGCCAGATGTCCGTGGGTGTTCGGGCCGCTTCTCCTTCTGGCGATGACCTCGGTGGTCTACGGCTACGTCCGGACCACCGGACTGTGGGAACCGACGGCCGCACCGACGCGGCAACCCGAACCGCAACCCGAGCCGGCGTGCTGATGACGAGCACTGCGTGGTGTCTATCCTGACCCTGCACGGCCGCACAGGGGGAAGGGTGATGATGGACTCGTTCTGGTGGGTGCTGATCGTCTTCGGGACAGGTGGCTTCGGGTGGGCCGCCGACACCGTCCGTACCGCGCTGAAGAACCGGCATGAGCGGAAGCTGCAACTGATGGAGGCGGCGAAGCAGGAGCGTCTCGCGCTCGAAGCGGCCCACCGGACGCCGGAACCCGTGTGCGGGTGTACACACCACCTGGCCAAGCACGACAAACAGGGCCGCTGCCACGAACGCGTAGAGGTCCCCACGGCCTGGGACGAGACCAAGAAGCCGTTGCGCTACGAGGCCGGGCAGTGCAACTGCCAGCAGTACGTCGGCCCGCAGCCCCTGTCCCAGGTGTACGCCGAGGACCTGACGGACCGGATCTGACCGGTATTCAGTTCTCCGGCGCGGTCCGTGGGAGCTTGTCTCAACATCATCGGTGGTGCACCGTGCGCCCTGTGCCCCCGTCTACGATCGAAGCCGTTTGGTGATCTCGGACAGAGGGTCGAAGGACAGTGACGGACGGGCGAGTTGTCATCGTGACCGGCGCGGGCTCGGGCATCGGCGAAGCCACCGCGCGGCTGCTGTGCGAGGGCGGTCACCACGTGGTCGCCTCCGGGCGGCGGGCCGAACCGCTGCGGCGGCTGGAAAAGGAGACCGGGGCACTGGCGTGTCCGTCCGACGCGGGTGACCCGGAGGCCGTCCACGATCTCGTGCGGGCGGCCCTTGACACCTACGGGCGGCTCGACGGGCTGGTGCTCAACGCGGGCATCGGGCGCGGCGGAACCGCCGGGGACCTGTCGCTGGAGGACTGGGACGACGTCATGCGTACGAACGTCACCGGTCCGATGCTCCTCCTGCGCGCGGCGATGCCGCACCTGGTCCAGGCGCGGGGAGCGGTGGTCGGCGTCGCGTCGGTCTCGGCGTTGCGCAACGGCCCGGGCAACGCCCCGTACGCCACGTCGAAGGCCGCCCTGCTGCAGCTGTGCCGTTCCGTCGCCGTCGACTACGGGCGGCAGGGGGTACGCGCCAACGTGGTGTGTCCCAGCTGGATCAGGACCGAGATGGCCGACCGGCGCATGGCGCGTTTCGCCCAGGAAGCGGAGCTGGGCGACGGCGGCATGGAGGCCGCCTACGAGGAGGCGACCAGGCTTCTGCCCATGGGCCGGCCGGGCGAGCCGCGTGAGGTCGCCGAGGCGATCGGCTGGCTGCTCTCTCCGGCGGCGTCCTTCGTCAGCGGCGCGGTGCTCACGGTGGACGGCGGGGCCACGGCCGTCGACCTCGGCACCGTCGCGTTCGACCACCACATCGCACCGCGCGGCGGCAGCGAACTCTGACCCCCGCCACTCCGACGCCTCTGCCCGGCGCCTCTGCCGGTCAGGGGCGCCGGGGGCGCAGGGGGACGGGCACGGGGCGGAACGGGCCGGTGGCGGAAGGCCACATCCTGGCGATCGCCAGGAGCGTCGCCGGGCTGCCGCGTTCGACGCCGGGCAGCGGGCACGGGTCGGACGGCGCCGCGCCGCTCAGCTTGGCCCGCCGGGCCTCGCTCAGCGCGCCGGCGAGTGCCGCCGCGGCCAGGCGATCGCCCCGCATCCCGGCACGGCCGGCCTCCCGATGGGCCGTGTCGTACGCCTCCGGCCGGACGTACTGCTGCAGTTCCAGGAGCGCGTCGTACGTCTCGATGATCTGCCGGTGCGCCTGCAGCGCCCACGAGGAGCGGGGACGCAGCACAGCCTGCAGCCGGGTCCGCTGCGGGCCGGCCAGGGCCACCTGCGGGACCGCGTCCACCAGATCACGCCACAGTGGCCACAGCCGCCAGACGGTCCGCAGCGCCGCCAGGGACCGGGCGAGGGCGGTCACGACCGGCACCAGCAGCGAGGCCGCGCGGAAGAGGCCGTGCACGCTGATGATCACGGACAGGCAGGGCAGCAGATCCTGGTCGGGCACATAGAGGTGGTAGAGGTAGCCGCACCAGAAGACCAGGGCCAGAACGCTGCCCGTCGCGAACATCCGGAGCGACCACACGAGGTCGCGGTCGGCCGTCCGCAGGCTGTACGGCCAGCAGACGACGACGGCGGCGGTGTCCCCGGCCAGATGGGCGACGGCGAGGATCAACCAGTACAGGGACGAGGCGGTGGCCGGACCCTGGGGTGACGCCGGGGCGGCCGTCTGGGCGACACCGAGCAGATCCAGGGCGAGCAGCGAACCCAGCGCCGTCACCAGGCCCAGGATCACGGTGACCCGCTGGTGCCGGGCGCGGGTGGAGTCGACGATGAAGAGCAGCACCAGGCCTGCGCTCAGCACGCCGATCAGGTTACGGGTCAGCGAGACCGTGTGGGCGCCGACGCCGAGGGCCCCGAACCGGGCCACGACCTTTGGCTGGAAGAGCGTGATGGCGATGGTCGCGGTGAAGACAGTGAGCCACAGTCCCCGCTGGTTCGGCAGGCGCAGCGCGGGACCGGCCCGCCAGACGAGGGCGATCCACAGGGCGACGACGCTGCAGACTCCGACGTGGTCCGCCAGCTCAGTCGCTGTCAACGGCCGTCACTCCCAGGAAGGCGCCGAGTCGCCCCAGGGGACCGGTCGGGCGGCCGGGCTTCCCGGCGCTCTGTATCAGACTGGCGATCATCTCGGCTTCTTGTTCCTCGCTGGTCGTGTAACTGGTCCGGGCCATGATCCGGCTGACGACGTGCGGCTGGAGCTGGAGATCGCCGACCAGCGGACCGGCCAGGTCCTCGGCCCGGTTGGTGATGCCCCGATGGTGATCGCAGAGCACATGGCCGATCTCGTGGAGGATGATGTGCTCCCGGTGCAGGGGCGCGGTCCGGGCTTCGTAGAAGACGTAGTCGGCCTTGTCGGTGCCCATCCAGAGCCCGCAGATCCCGGTCGCCGCGACCTCCTCGGGCAGTTCCCTGAGCACGAGAGGGCGGCCCCTCAGCTCCTCCACCCGCGCATGTATCGCCTCGAAGGGGAGGGAACGCTGTACGCCGAGGTCACGGAGGATGGTCAGGCATCTGCGTTGCAACGCGACGTATTCACCGTTTGTCCTCACTTACTGTCTTGACCCCCTTCCGATGAAGACAGCTCGTGGCACGTCACGTTGTGCTTGCGGCCCGTACTCGCCCCAAGCTAACCAACCGTCCGCCGCCTGGACCAAGTCCGGGCCGCCTTGTGCCCGGCCTTTGGCTCAAACCGGACGCTCAGGCCCGGGCCGGGGGAGTCGTACGCCCCTCGAACGCCTCCAGGATGCGTTCCGCCGCGAGTGTCGCGGTCAACCGGCCTTCCCTGACCCGCCGTTCGAGGCCGGGCGCGGCCTCGCGCACCGCCGGGTCGGCGTGCAGCCGGCCGAGCAGTTCGTCGCGGACCATCGCCCAGGTCCAGCCGACCTGCTGATCGCGCCGCTTGGCGGCCAGCCGCCCGGTGGAGTCGAGCAGGGTGCGGTGCTGTTCCAGACGCTCCCACACCGTGTCCAGGCCGGCCGACTCGCGGGCGCTGCAGTGCAGCACCGGCGGGGTCCAGAACGCGTCCTTGCCGTGCATCAGCCGCAGCGCGCCCGCCAACTCGCGTGCCGCCGCCCGCGCGTCGCGCTCGTGGGGACCGTCCGCCTTGTTGACGGCGATCACGTCGGCCAGCTCCAGGACACCCTTCTTGATGCCCTGCAGCTGGTCCCCGGTGCGGGCCAGGGTCAGCAGCAGGAAGGAGTCGACCATGTCGGCGACCGCGGTCTCCGACTGGCCCACGCCGACGGTCTCGACGAGGATCACGTCGTAGCCCGCCGCCTCCATCACCACCATCGACTCGCGGGTGGCCTTCGCGACCCCGCCCAGCGTGCCCGCGCTGGGGGAGGGCCGGACGAAGGCCGCCGGGTCGACCGCCAGGCGTTCCATACGCGTCTTGTCGCCGAGGATCGAGCCGCCGGTGCGGGTCGAGGACGGGTCGACCGCGAGGACGGCGACCCGATGGCCGAGCGAGGTCAGCAGCGTGCCGAACGCGTCGATGAACGTCGACTTGCCGACGCCCGGCACCCCGCTCACGCCGATCCGCCGCGCCCGGCCGCTGTGCGGGAGCAGCTCGGTGAGCAACTCCTGTGCCAGCGCCCGGTGCTGCGGCCGGGTGGACTCGACGAGCGTGATGGCGCGGGCCACCAGGGCCCGCTTGCCGTCGAGCACACCCTTCACATAGGTGTCGAGATCGATCGCAGCCATGCGGGGGCTACAGGTCGTGGCCGAGGTCGGCCGACAGGCGCTTCACCAGGTCGTACGCCGCGTCCGGGATCACCGTCCCGGGCCCGAACACGTCTGCGGCGCCCATCTCCAGCAGGGTCGGCACGTCCTGCGGCGGGATCACTCCGCCGACCACGATCATGATGTCCGCGCGGCCCTCCTCGGCGAGCTTCTCGCGCAGCGCCGGTACGAGCGTGAGGTGACCGGCGGCCAGCGACGACACCCCGACCACGTGCACGTCCGCCTCGACCGCCTGCCGGGCGACCTCCTCCGGCGTCTGGAACAGCGGGCCGACGTCGACGTCGAAGCCGAGATCGGCGAAGCCGGTGGCGATCACCTTCTGGCCGCGGTCGTGGCCGTCCTGGCCCATCTTGGCGACCAGGATGCGCGGCCGGCGCCCCTCGGCCTCCTCGAAGGCGTCCACCAGGGCACGGGTGCGGTCCACGGAGGGGGACTGGCCTGCTTCGTTGCGGTACACGCCGGAAATCGTACGGATCTGGCTCGCGTGCCGGCCGTACACCTTCTCCAGGGCGTCGGAGATCTCACCGACGGTCGCCTTGGCGCGGGCCGCGTGTACGGCCAGCTCCAGCAGGTTCTCCTTGCCGTCGGCCGCCCGCGTGAGCGCGTCCAGGGCGTCCTGGCAGACCTGCTCGTCCCGCTCCGCGCGCAGCCGCCGCAGCTTCTCGATCTGCTGGGCGCGTACGGAGGAGTTGTCGACCTTCAGGACCTCGATCTGCTCGTCGCTGTCGACCCGGTACTTGTTCACACCGATCACCGGCTGGCGCCCGGAGTCGATGCGGGCCTGCGTCCGCGCCGCGGCCTCCTCCACGCGCAGCTTCGGGATGCCGGCGTCGATGGCCTGTGCCATGCCGCCCGCCTGCTCGACCTCCTGGATGTGCGCCCAGGCCTTGCGGGCGAGGTCGTAGGTCAGCTTCTCCACATAGGCGCTGCCGCCCCACGGGTCGATGACCCGGGTGGTGCCCGACTCCTGCTGGATGAGCAGCTGGGTGTTGCGGGCGATGCGCGCCGAGAAGTCGGTCGGCAGGGCGAGGGCCTCGTCCAGGGCGTTGGTGTGCAGCGACTGGGTGTGGCCCTGGGTCGCCGCCATCGCCTCCACGGCCGTACGCGTGACGTTGTTGAACACGTCCTGCGCGGTCAGTGACCAGCCCGAGGTCTGCGAATGGGTGCGCAGGGACAGGGACTTGGTGTTCTTCGGCTCGAACTGGGAGACCAGCTTGGCCCACAGCAGCCGGGCCGCCCTGAGCTTCGCGACCTCCATGAAGAAGTTCATGCCGATCGCCCAGAAGAAGGACAGGCGCGGTGCGAACGCGTCGACGTCCAGACCCGCCTCCCGGCCCGCCCGGATGTACTCCACGCCGTCCGCGAGCGTGTACGCCAGCTCCAGGTCGGCCGTCGCGCCCGCCTCCTGGATGTGGTAGCCGGAGATGGAGATGGAGTTGTAGCGGGGCATCCTCTGCGAGGTGTACGCGAAGATGTCCGAGATGATCCGCATCGACGGCTTCGGCGGATAGATGTAGGTGTTGCGGACCATGAACTCCTTGAGGATGTCGTTCTGGATGGTCCCGGCCAGCTTCTCGGGCGGTACGCCCTGCTCCTCCGCCGCCACGATGTACAGCGCGAGCACCGGCAGCACGGCGCCGTTCATCGTCATCGACACGGTCATCTTGTCCAGCGGGATGCCGTCGAACAGCTGCCGCATGTCGTAGATCGAGTCGATGGCCACGCCCGCCATGCCGACGTCACCGGTCACGCGCGGGTGGTCGCTGTCGTAGCCGCGGTGCGTGGGCAGGTCGAAGGCGACCGACAGGCCCTTCTGGCCCGCCGCCAGGTTGCGCCGGTAGAAGGCGTTGGACTCCTCGGCGGTGGAGAAGCCCGCGTACTGGCGGATCGTCCAGGGCTGGTTGACGTACATGGTCGGGTACGGGCCGCGCAGATAGGGCGCGATGCCCGGGTAGGTGCCCAGGAAGTCCAGGCCCTCCAGGTCACGGCCGGTGTACAGCTGCTTGACCCCGATGCCCTCCGGGGTCTCCCACAGCGGCGCTTCGCTCCCGGTCGCCCGCTCGACGGCCGCACGCCACTGATCGGCACTGCCGTCGGCGACCGGCGTCCCCAGCTCGATGCCGGAGAAGTCGGGGATTCCCATCAGGACACTCCCATGCGGTCGAGGGTCGCGGACAGCACGGCCACGGCGTCGCAGCCCGCGAAGACGTACGAGTCGATGCCGGAGTACTCGGCCGGGCGACCGGCGAGGAACACGTGCCGGGCACCTGCCGTGCGCAGCGACTCGGCGGTCAGCTCGGCCTGTTCGGCGTACAGGGCGTCGCTGGAGCACAGCACGGCCTCGGTGGCGCCGCTGTCCTCGAAGCCGCCCTCGGTGACCGGCTCGATGCCGCCGGCCTGGAAGAGGTTGGCGGCGAAGGTCGCGCGCGCGGTGTACGCGGCGGCCGAGCCGATCGTCGCGAGGAAGACGCGCGGGCGGGCGCCGGTCGCCGCGAGGTGGGCGTCGGAACGGGCGCGCAGCTCCTCGAACGCCTCGTCACGGCGCACCCGGGGCAGACCGCCGGACGGCGGCTCGGGCGCGGGTTCACGCTCCACCGGCTTCTCGTCGAGCAGCGGGAACTCGCTGACCCCGGTGACGGGTTCGCGCCGCTTGGCGAGCTTCTTGGAGCGCTCCGCCCAGGTCGTCGCGAGGTCGGTGCGCAGCCGGCCGGAGCGCAGCACGGCCGCCTGGCCGCCGTCGCGTTCGATCGTCCGGAAGAACTCCCAGGCCGCATGGGCGAGTTCGTCGGTCAGCCGCTCGACGTACCAGGAGCCGCCCGCCGGGTCGGTGACCCGGGCCAGGTGGGACTCCTCGATGAGGATCGTGGAGGTGTTGCGGGCGATCCGCCGGGAGAACCCGTCGGGCAGGCCGAGCGCGTGGTCGAACGGCAGTACGGTCACGGAGTCGGCGCCGCCGACCCCGGCCGCGAGCGTCGCGACCGTCGTGCGGAGCATGTTCACCCACGGGTCGCGGCGGGCCATCATCACCGGTGAGGTCACCGCGTGCTGCACCTGAGCGCCCGGTGCTCCGCAGACCTCGGCGACCCGGGCCCACAGCCGGCGTGCGGCACGCAGCTTGGCGATGGTGAGGAACTGGTCGGCGGTGGCGGCGTAACGGAACTCCAGCTGCCCCGCGGCCTGTTCGACGCTCAGCCCGGACTCGGTCAGGTCCCGCAGATAGGCCACACCGGTGGCGAGCGAGGCGCCCAGCTCCTGCGCGGCCGAGCCGCCCGCCTCGTGGTACGGCAGCGCGTCCACGGTCAGCGCGCGCAGGCCCGGGTACTGCTCGGCACAGCGTGCGGCCAGGGCGGCGTACGGCGCGAAGTCCAGCGGGCTGCCGGTGCGGGCCTCGTACCCGAGCGGGTCGCCGCCCAGATTGCCGCGTGCGGCCTTGGCGTCGACGCCCTTGTCCGCGTAGAGCCGCAGCAGTGCCCCGGCCGCCTGCTCGGTGTCCCGGCCCGCGTCCAGGACGATCGGCGCCAGGTCGAGGTACACCCCCTCCAGTGCCCGGCCCAGCTCGTCGACCGGGATGCCGCCCTCGCCCAGCACGAGCCACAGCGAGGTGCCGCCGTTCTCCAGGTCGGCCAGGACGGCGTGCTCCGTGCGGGCGGTGTGCCGCTGCCGTACGTCCCAGCCGCCGGTGTTGCCCTCGGGGCGGCTGCCGCGCACATACGGGGCGAAGCCGGGCAGGCCGGGGTCGGGCGCGGCGTCGCGCGCGGTGTAGAGGGGCCGGGTGCGCAGCCCGTCCTCCAACGTCGTGGACAGAGCGTCCTCAGCTGCCGCGCCCGAGACTTCCTTGCCCGACTTGCGCAGCACGCCCTCGACCAGGCGTTGCCACTGCTCGTGTGTCGCGTCAGGGAACTCGGCGGCCAGTGAGAGCCCGTCGTCAGGCAGGACCGTCATGGCTCGGATGCTAGGGCAGCACGCTCAAGTGAGTGCACGGCAGGGGCTGTGAGGTTTCCCTCCTTGCGCTTGTGACCCGCGCCGCTCAGTCGCCGGAAGGCTCTTCGTCCGGGTCCGGAAGCTCCGGTACGAGCGCGCACACGGCCGCGCGCTGGTCGGAGCCCATGGAGTCGGCGAGGGCCTGCCGGACGGTTCCGGCGAGCAGCTCGGAGGTCTCGCCCAGCAGGTCGCGCGCCTTGTCGGTGAGGGCGACCTGCACGCCTCGCTTGTCGCCGCAGACCGACCTGCGGGTGACGAGGCCGGCCCGCTGGAGGCAGGCGATCTGGTAGGTGAGCCGGGTCTTGGGGCGGCCGAGGAGGTCGGCGACCTGGGTCATGCGCAGTCCGCTGCGAGGCTGTTCCGCCAGCAGGCACAGGATCAGGAACTCGTCGTGGGAGACGTCGAGGGTCTCCTTCACGACCGACCGCAGCCGCTGCTCCACGGCGCCCGTCGCGGCCAGCAGGACCATCCACGCGCGCAGCTCGGCGGGCAGCAGGCCGGCGCCCGCGGCGGGGCATCGCAGCTGGTCGGCGGGGAGCGCGTCGGAGTCGGGCATGAGACGAGTCTAACCGTGGTCCAAATTTGGACGAGTTGGTTGTCCAATTTTGGATGAGCGACTAGCGTGGCCTAGTCATCCAAATTTGAACCACTCGACTCGGGAGTACGACCATGACCGTCGCCGTGCAGACAGGCACCTGGCAGCTCGATCCGGCCGCGTCCACCGTGGCAGTGCGGCACAAGACACTGTGGGGGCTGGTCACCGTGAAGGGCACCTTCACCGCCGTCAGCGGCGCGGGCGAGGTGCGGCCCGACGGCTCGGCCACCGGCACGGTGACCCTGGACGCCGCCTCCCTGGACACCAAACACGCCAAGCGGGACACCCACCTGCGCTCGGCCGACTTCTTCGACGCCGGCACCCATCCGGAGATCACCTTCGCCGTCCGCGGCGCCGACCGCCTCGACGGCGACGGTGACGGTGACGGCGTGCGGGTCACCGGTCAGCTGACCGTGCGGGGCGTCAGCAGGCCCGTGACCCTCACCGCGCGCCTGGCCGGCGCGCGTGCCGACGCGGTCACCCTGGAGACGGAGTTCACCGTGGACCGCGAGCAGTTCGGCATGGGCTGGAACCAGCTGGGCATGATGCGCGGCCTGACCACGGTGACGGCGGGGCTGCGCTTCATCCGCACGGCCTCCTGAGGTCAGCCCTCGGGGTCGAGCTCGGCCCGCTTCACGTCCCGCGTGGACAGCGTCTGCGGGGTCGCCGTGAAGGCGCGCAGCCGCAGCCGGGTGCTCTTCTTCGCCGGCACCGGGAACCTGCCGGACGGCGCCCGGAGTTCGACGGTCGCCGTCGTGTGGGCGGGGATCGTGGCCGGTCCGCGCACCTGCGTCCAGTACCGGTTCATGCCCTGGCCCGTGGTGATCATGTAGTGCGGGGTGAGCGCGTGGTCGCCGGTGTTGGTCACCTTCACGGACATCGCGGAGACCGTGTGCGCGGACGGGTGCCTGACCGCCGTGATGTCCATCCGCAGCGGCGGCCTGCCGGTCACCGCGAGGGTCGCGCTCACCAGAGCCGGTGCCACCAGCAGCACCACGGCCGTGACCAGGGCGGGCCGTCGGCGCGTGCCGGTCAGCCACCGGGGCCGCGGCTGCCACGCGCCCGAGAAGTCCGACAGCGGCACGGTGATGGCCGCCGCCAGCCACAGTGGCGTCATCAGCAGGTAGTAGCCGTCCTGGGAGCGGGTCGCCACATAGAAGGCGCACCAGGGCAGCACCGTCGCGGCCGGACCCAGCCGCCGGACGAACAGCGCGAACAGGGCCAGCAGGGCCGCGGCGAGCAGCATGCTCGCGTGGCCGTACCAGTCGAGCCGGTCGCTGCCGTGGGTGAAGTACAGCGAGATGCCCACCAGGCCCTGGCCGTGCAGCACCGCGCCCTGCGTCAGCGGCAGCGCGATGCCGCCCAGCCACGGACCCGGCTCGGTCACGATGAAATACGCGTTGACGAGCAGCCAGGTGAGAGCGGCGATCCCGAGGATCCGCAGCACCACCCGCGCGGCCTGCCGCCCGCCGAGTTCGCCGCGGCGCACGGCGAAGATCCCGGCCAGCAGGAACGGCGTGACGAACCAGGGGAGTTGCTGTGCCGCGCACGCGGCGCCGAGGCACGCGGCCCGCGCGATCCCGGCCGGGCCCAGCCGGCCCCCGGCGCCGAGCCGCGGCCAGCGCACCACCACCGGCACCAGCAGGACCAGGCCGACGATCGCCGGATAGCCCTGACGGGCGTACATCGGCAGGAAACCGAAGCCCAGACAGAGCATCGTCGCCGCGGAGCGCCAGGGAGCCGGCAGCAGCCGCCACAGCACGACCGTGCCCACGATCAGCACGACCGTCACCGCCGCCGTCGCCGGTGCTCCGTTGTGGCCGAGCCACAGGAAGGGGGCGGTGACCAGCGGGGTCAGCGGGGGATAGCCGTACGTGAAGTCGTAGCCGCCGGTCGTCGTCGCCGTCAGGGCGACGCCCTTGAGGCGGAAGAGCCACGGCCACGGCTGGTCGTACAGCTGGTGCCCGCTGACCATCTCCTTCGCGGCCTGGGTGGTGAGGACCGCCTCGTCGCCGCCGGCGTGGTTCAGCGCCCAGGTGCACAGCGTGAGGACGATCGCCGTCCCCAGCACCACGAGGTCCAGGCGGGCCAGTGAACGCGTGCGGCGAACCGTGAGGGCGAGCACGCCGGTCACCAGGATCGAGGCGTAGCAGGCGGAGATCGCGGCCGCGAGGACCAGGTGGTGCGTGGCCGCCTGCGTCCACACGGAACGCGTGCCGATGAACAGGCTGACGTCGGCGAGCAGGGTGAGCACGCGGTGCCACTGCGCGGGCGGCCCGTGGACCTCCGCGCGGGCAACCGGGAGGGAGGACACCGCCGACCGCGTCCGCCGGCCGGGTGCCACCTGCTGTGATTCTGCCAAGTGCACGGGAGGGGACGCTATCGGGGGCGGATGACCGGCACGTGGCCGGGCGTGAAGAGAACGGTATGAGCGCGGTAAGAAGCGGGCGTAAGCGCACATGTGCCGCGGTTCGCTCCCCACGGTGGGGCACCGGAGCGGTCGCGCAGTGTGTCGTTGTTGGGCCGAACGGGTGACTTGGCGTAAGAATTGGCTGGTGCAGGCAATGAGTGCGAGTCAGGTCGGGGGGAGCCGGTGAGCCGCTACGACGTCACCGATGAACAGTGGGAAGGGCTCGCCCAGGTCGTGCCGCTGCGGGGCCGCGACGCCTGGCCGTCCGCGGTGAGCCATCGCTCGCTGCCGGACGCCGAGACAGAGACCCGGCGCCGGTTCGTGGTCCTGCGGGTCAATGTCTTCGCGGACGCCCGGGAGGTCGCCGAGACACTGATGGCCGGCGCGCCGGTCCTGCTGGACCTGACCAGCGCGGAGACCGAGGTCGCCAAGCGCGTCCTCGACTTCAGCACGGGCGTGGTCTTCGGCCTGGGCAGCGGAATGCACCGCGTCGACCGCAATGTGTTCCTCCTCACCCCGCCCGGCACGGAGGTCAGCGGGCTGATGGAGGGAGTGGGGGTGTCGGGCGGCTGAGAATGCCTCCGGCGGTCGAGCCTGCGGTGTGCGTGATCAGCGCGGTATCCGAGGCGGCGGAGTCCGGGGTCTTGGCGACGAGCGTGCGCGGGGCGTGGGCCCTTCTGGTCGGGCGGCCGGTGCCGTGCGGCCGGTGGGTTGCGGTGATCGCCGGCCGGTGAGCTTCGGTGACGGAGCCATGGTGTCGGCGCTGCGCTTCCCGGCGGGGCGGCGGTAGTGGTGCTGCGATGTCGGTGCTGCGCTGGGGCGGGGTCGACGGTGCGGGTGCCGGCGGTGAGGGTGCTGTGAGGTCCGCGCTGCGCTGGGGCGGGGCGGGTGGCGGTGGTGCCGCTACGTCCGGCCTGTGCTTCGGCGGGGTCGGCGTTGACGGCGCCGTGGTGTCGGCGCTGGGCTTTCCGGCGGAGGCGGCGTGTCCGGTGGGCCCTGTCGCTCTCGCCCGCCGTCACTCGACCGAGTGGCCCTGGTGCCGTTTGCGCCTGCCCGATCGCCCGATCGTAGGAAGGTGCCGGACGGGAAACGGTTCGGCAGGTGGGCCGGGCCCTACTGTCCGGGCATGGCCGTGCCCTCCGTGTCCGCCGAACCGCCGGCGGCCGACGCGTTCACCGCGACCGTCCCCGCGCAGTCCCGTGAGTCCCCCGATGTGCGAGCCCGGATCACCGAGTTGAGGCTGTCGGCCTTCGCCGGGCACCGGCGGGCCGGGTTTCCGCTGGGGCCCGTCACCCTGTTCGCGGGGCCCAGCGGCGCGGGGAAGACGACCGCGCTCGCGGCGTACGAGGCACTCGCCCGGCTCGGCGGCGGAGCCACGCTCTACGAGGTGTTCCCGGACCCGGTGGCCTGTGTGCCGCAGCGGGCGCGTCCCGACGCGGAAGGGCGACGGGGCTTCCGGATCGGCTGTACGGCCGACGGCGCCGGGGGACCGGTCCGGCTCGACGTCGCCGTACAGGCCGAACCGGAGCTCAGGATCGTGGGGGAGCGGCTGACCGCGGGCGGGGTCGTCCTGCTGGAGACCGCGCTGCGCGACCCCGGGCGCGGTACCGTCCAGGCCGCCTGGCACACCGCGGGCTCCGCCCCGGTGACCCGCGCCCCGCTGCCCGACGACCGCCTCGGTACCGCTCTGCTGCCGCTGCGCGTCGCCGGCAAGACGGACGGACAGCGCCAGGTGCTCGCCGCGGCCGAGCAGATGGTGGTCGCCCTGCGCTCCGTCTTCCCCTGCGATCCCCGCCCCGAGGGTATGCGCGCCCCCGTTCCCACCGGCTCCGGCCGGCTGCTGCCCGGCTGCGACAACCTCGCCGACGTGCTCTGGCGCACCCGCGCGCAGTGCGCCCGCCGGCACGGCCGGCTGGTCGAGGCGCTGGGCGCGGGCCGCGCCGGCCCGGTGACCGACCTGGTCGCCGAACCACTGCCGGACGGCACGGTACGGGCGCTGCTCGACCGCGGCGCCGGCCCGCGCACCGAACTCGCCCGGCTCGGCGACGGCGAACTGCGCTATCTCGCACTGACGCTGGTCCTGCTGACGGGGCCCGGTGTCCTGGCCCTGGACGCCCCCGGCGAGGTGCCCGACGCCCTGCGCACCCTCACCGTCCTCACCGACGGCTTCGACCGCTGTCTCGACCCGGCCCAGCGCCGGGCACTGCTGCGGACGGCCGTCCGGATGGGCGAGCGCGGGCACATCCGGTGCGTGGGCGCGGTGAGCGACGCCTCGTGGGCGGCCGGGGCCGAGGGCGTCACGGTGGTACACCTGGACGCGTGACGGAACCTCTCGACCTGGCCCGACTCCAGCGCAGGCTCACCGAGTTCGCGGCCGCGCGGAACTGGCAGCCCTACCACACCCCCAAGAACCTCGCCGCCGCCCTCTCCGTGGAAGCCTCCGAACTCGTCGAGATCTTCCAGTGGTTGACCCCCGAGGAGTCGGCCCGGGTGATGGCCGACCCCGGCACCGCGCACCGAGTGACGGACGAGGTCGCCGATGTCCTCGCCTACCTGCTGCAGTTCTGCGAGGTGCTCGGCATCGACCCGCTGGCCGCCCTGTCCGCCAAGATCGACCGCAATGAACAGCGCTTCCCGGTGCCGGGACCGGAGGGCGGCTCCGAGGGGCGTGAACCGCCGGAGGACTGAAGCCCGTTGTCACTCTCCGGAGTCAAAACGCCTGTCGAATCCGAATTGTTGTCCACAGATTTCCGCCTACCTCTGGCTTTTCGCCCCGCGCACCTTCACTCTGGGTAGTGGACAAGGGAGTTCCAGCGGGCGTGCGGGGACGCACGCGGAAGGACGGGGGCGACGCATGGATGCGGTACGGCTGATCCTCACGAGCCGGCGTGCCCTGGCGGGCGGCGCCGACGCGGGCGAGATCATGGCGGAGGTGTGGCAGGCCCAGGCGCTGGCCCAGGCGATAGGCAGCCGGCTCGCGGTCTCCGGACCGCCGGAGCTGCGCGGTGAGGCGCTCGGCCTGACGGAGCTGGCGGGCCGGGGCTGCGGAGTCCTGGACCCGCCCGAACTGGACCTGGGCGATCTGCGCGCCGCCCAGCTCACCGAGCTGGACGACGCCCGCGAGACGCTGCTGTGCCTCGGGGGTCTGCTCGGCGAGGTCGGCATATCCCTGGTCGGCGTGGCCAGCGCCGCGGCCGACGAGACGACGTACTGGCAGTGCATGGAGGCCATCGACGCGGCCGACGAGTCCCGTGACCGCGTCCGGGAGATGCTGCGCAAGCTGGCGGCACGGGAGGAGGCGTTACAGGACGACGGCAACCGGAACAGTCCGTCCGGCGTGTGAGGACGAGGCCGTTTCGGCCGGTGAATTTCACCCGACCGTGGACGGCCGTGCCCGGCGGTACCGGCACGGTGGACGCGGTGTGCGGCGTGCAGGATAGATGTATGGACCTTCGAATCTTCACCGAGCCCCAGCAGGGGGCCACCTACGACACCTTGCTCACCGTGGCGAAGGCCACCGAGGACCTGGGCTTCGACGCGTTCTTCCGCAGCGATCACTACCTCCGCATGGGCGGCACCGACGGCCTGCCCGGCCCCACGGACGCCTGGATCACGCTGGCCGGCCTGGCCCGCGAGACCAAGCGCATCCGCCTCGGCACCCTGATGACTGCAGGAACCTTCCGGCTGCCCGGTGTGCTCGCCATCCAGGTCGCCCAGGTCGACCAGATGTCCGGCGGCCGGGTGGAGCTGGGCCTCGGCGCGGGCTGGTTCGAGGAGGAGCACAAGGCGTACGGCATCCCGTTCCCGAAGGAGAAGTTCGCGCGGCTGGAGGAGCAGCTCGCGATCGTCACGGGGCTGTGGGCGACCGAGGCCGGCAAGACCTTCGACTTCCACGGCGCGTACTACGACCTGACCGACTCGCCCGCGCTGCCCAAGCCCGCCCAGCGGAAGGTCCCGGTGCTCATCGGCGGCCACGGCGCGACCCGTACGCCGCGGCTGGCCGCCCGGTACGCCGACGAGTTCAACATCCCGTTCGCCTCCGTCGACGACAGCGAGCGGCAGTTCGGCCGGGTGCGGGCCGCCGCCCGGGAGGCGGGCCGGAGCGCGGACGCGCTGACGTACTCCAACGCGCTCGTGGTGTGCGTCGGCCGGGACGACCGGGAGGTCGCCCGGCGCGCCGCCGCGATCGGCCGTGAGGTGGACGAGCTGAAGGCCAACGGCCTGGCCGGCTCGCCGGCCGAGGTCGTCGACAAGATCGGCCGGTACGCCGAGATCGGCTCCCGGCGGATCTATCTGCAGATGCTGGACCTCGACGACCTGGACCACCTGGAACTGATCTCGGCTCAGGTCCAGTCCCAGCTGCCCTGACGGCGCTCGGGCGAGTGGCCGCCGCCGTACCCGGCGGCGGCCACCGCCTGCGTCAGCCGCGCTGTGCGAAGCCGTAGTCGAGGATCTTCGCGGCGTCCGTGAAGCGCTGGTCCGGCGAGGTGTCGGCGAGGACCGTGCCCACGATCGTCCGGCCCCCGCGGGTCGCCGCGAACACCAGGCAGAACTTCGCCTCCGGCCCGGAGCCGGTCTTCACGCCGATCGCGCCCCGGTAGGTGCCGAGCAGCGTGTTGCTGTTGTTCCACGCCTCCATCGCGTGCGTGCCGCCGCCCGGCCGGTAGGACTTCATGTCCTTGTACACCGGGGTGCCGACGACCTTCCTGAACGTCCTGTTCTTCAGCGCGGTCGCGGCCAGCTTCGTCAGGTCACGCGACGAGGCGTGGTTGTTGCCGTTGGACACCCCGTCGAACCCGTCGAAGTGGGTGCGGGTCAGGCCCAGTTCACGTGCCTTGCTGTTCATCTTGGCGATGAACGACCTGGTCCGCTGGGCCGTCGTCGATCCGGTGCCGTAGGTGTCCGCGAGGGCGTAGGCCGCGTCGCAGCCCGAGGGCAGCAGCAGCCCGTACAGCAGGTCGCCGACGCTCATCGAGTCGCCGAGGATCAGGCGGGCGCTCGAATAACGCAGGTTCTTCGTGGTGGGGTCGATGACGTAGTCCGTGTACTCCTTCTTGATCTTCACCTTGCGGCTCAGGTCCAGATGGGGCTGCGACAGCACCACCAGAGCCGTCATGATCTTCGTCGTGGACCCGGTCCGCAGCTGCGCGTCCGGCGCCTGGCCGAACAGCGTCTTGCCCGTGGCCGGGTCGAAGGCGTACGCGCCCTCGGCCGACACCTGCGGTGCCGGGGCCGCCTGGGCGGGAGCGGCCGCGAGGACCCCCGTGGTCAGGACCGCTCCCGCCAGTGCCGCGACGACGGTTCGTCTACGGGCGCCGGCTTCGTGGCCGTAGGTCATGGTCACCCCTTGCGTCAGTGGTCAGTTGACGGTTGATCACTATGCCGTAACGGTGGACGTTCTGTGTGGGAACTGTGGGCTCCGTCACGGCGCCCGCGACCCGGGCCTGGTCGGATGGCCTGGTGCGAAAAGTCCTTCCTCTCGCCCTCGCCGGCCTGCTCACCCTGTCGGCCTGCCAGTCGGCCGGTCACGACGACCCCGTCGGCGAGGCTCGCCGCCTCAACACCATGGCGGCGCTCCCGCTGCACGCCTACATGCCGGATCCCGCGTCGGACGGCGTACGGGCCATCAACAGGGCGCAGTGGGTCCTGGGGAAGCAGTGCATGGTCCGCCTGGGGTTCGCCGGCTTCGCGACGCTCCGCACCGAGGCGGTCGAGTCGACCTACCCGGTCCGGCAGGGGGCACTCGCGGTCGAGGGCACGTCCGGTGACGACAGCCTCTACGGCGTCGTCGACCCCGGTCTGGCGTCCGAGCACGGCTACCACAACCGCACACCGGACGCCTCCACCCAGCCCCAGGAGTGGCCCGCCGACCAGTACACCGCGCTGACCGGCAGCTTCGCATCCGGCGAGAGTCGCTTCACCCACGGCCACCGCATTCCCGAGGGCGGGTGCCTGGGGCAGGCGATGCGGAGGATCGACGGCCCGGCCCCCAAGGCGACGAAGGTCAACGGCGTGAAACTCACCGGTTATTACCCGCTGGTCTTCCAACTGTGGTACGAGTCCCACAAGAAGGCGACCGAGGACCCGGCCTGGAAGAAGGCCGACCGCGCGTGGTCGGCCTGCATGAAGAAGAAGGGCCTCTCCTACTCCGACCCGGACAAGGCCTCCACCGACTCGCACTGGTTGGGGCACGGCAAGCCGTCGGGAACGGAGAAGAAGACGGCGACCGCCGACGCCCGGTGCAAGCTCGACACCGGGTATGTCCCGGCCGTGCAGTCCATCGAGACGCGCACGCAGAAGGCCTCGATCGGCGACAACAAGGAGAAGCTGGAGGCCGTGCGGGCGGCGGCCGGACGGGCCGTGCGCAACGCCCGGACGGTCATCGACCACGAGAGATAGCGGACACTGCGAGAAAACCGGTGGTCAGCGTCGCCTTGCGACCGGAAGACTGGGACGCGTGTTCCTGACGATCTCCACTCGCGGCGACGCCGCCCACCCGGCCACCGACCTCGGGTACCTGCTGCACAAGCACCCCGACAAGGCGCAGAAGTTCTCCACGTCCCATGGCACGGCCCACGTCTTCTACCCCGAGGCGGACGACCGGCGCTGCACGGCCGCACTGCTCCTGGAGATCGACACGCTCGCGCTGGTCCGCCGGGGCAGGGGCAAGGGACGTGGGGGTGCGCCCGACGCGGCGCTCGCGCAGTACGTCAACGACCGCCCGTACGCGGCCTCCTCGCTGCTCGCGGTCGCGCTGAGCGGCGTCTTCTCCAGCGCCCTGCGCGGGGTGTGCACCGCCCGCCCCGAGCGGGCCGCCGCGCCACTGCCGCTGTGCATCGAGGTCCCGGCCCTGCCCGCACGCGGCGGCCCCGACCTCGTACGACGGCTGTTCGAGCCGCTCGGCTGGACGGTGACCGCCGACCCGGTCCCGCTCGACACCGAGTTCCCGCAGTGGGGCGAGTCCCGGTACGTCCGCCTCGTCCTCGAGGCGGACACGCTGACGCTCGCCGAGGCGCTGCGCCACCTGTACGTCCTGCTGCCGGTCCTCGACGACGCCAAGCACTACTGGGTCTCCGCCGACGAGGTCGACAAGCTGCTGCGGGCCGGCGAGGGCTGGCTGCCCGGCCACCCGGAGCAGAGGCTGATCACCAGCCGGTATCTGTCCCGCCGCTGGTCGCTGACCCGGCAGGCGAGGGAGCGGCTGGAGCTGGTGCGCCTCGCCGAGGCCGACGACAGCGAGGTCGAGGAGATCGACAACGCGGTCGCCGAGGACACGGAGGCCGAGGAGAAGCCGACGCCGCTGGCCGTCCAGCGCCGGGAGGCGATCCTCGCCGCCCTGCGTGACCGCGGTGCCGCCCGGGTCCTCGATCTGGGCTGCGGACAGGGCGAGCTGGTGCGGGAGCTGCTGAAGGACGTGCGGTTCACCGAGATCCTCGGAGTCGACGTGTCCGTGCGGGCGCTCACCATCGCCTCCCGGCGGCTGAAGCTGGACCGCATGGGG
Source organism: Streptomyces sp. NPDC037288 (assembly GCF_055603265.1). Taxonomy (NCBI): domain Bacteria; kingdom Bacillati; phylum Actinomycetota; class Actinomycetes; order Kitasatosporales; family Streptomycetaceae; genus Streptomyces; species Streptomyces sp. NPDC037288. The sequence goes on along the minus strand of NZ_JBVJVY010000027.1, from coordinate 100,646 downwards.
GAGCGGCAGGCGTCCCGCGTCAGGCTCGTGCAGGGCTCGCTCGCCTACACCGACGGCCGGCTCAAGGGCTATGACGCCGCCGTGCTCAGCGAGGTGATCGAACATCTCGACCTGCCCCGGCTGCCCGCCCTGGAGTACGCCGTGTTCGGGCACGCCCGCCCCCGCACGGTCCTCGTGACCACACCGAACGTCGAGTACAACGTCCGCTGGGAGACCCTGCCCGCCGGGCACGCCCGGCACGGCGACCACCGCTTCGAGTGGACGCGGCAGGAGTTCCGCACCTGGGCCGGTGCGGTGGCCGAACGGCACGGGTACGACGTGGAGTTCGCCCCCGTCGGACCGGACGACCCCGAGGTCGGGCCGCCCACCCAGATGGCACTGTTCATGATCAAGACCGAGAAGGAGGCGAAGGCGGCATGACCGGGACAACAGAACACAAGGGGCGGGTCCTGCCCGTCACCGACCTCTCCCTCGTCGTCCTCGTCGGTGCCTCCGGCTCCGGCAAGTCCACGTTCGCGCGACGGCACTTCCAGCCGACCGAGGTGATCTCGTCGGACTTCTGCCGCGGTCTGGTCTCCGACGACGAGAACGACCAGAGCGCGACCCGGGACGCCTTCGACGTCCTGCACTACATCGCCGGCAAGCGACTGGCCGCCGGCCGCCGCACCGTCGTGGACGCCACCAGCGTGCAGCAGGACGCCCGCCGTCAGCTGATCGAGCTGGCCAGGAAGTACGACGTGCTGCCCATCGCCATCGTGCTGGACATGCCCGAGGAGGTGTGCGCCGAGCGCAACGCGGCCCGCACCGACCGCGCCGACATGCCCCGCCGGGTCATCCAGCGGCACGTCCGCGAACTGCGCCGCTCCCTGCGCCACCTGGAGCGCGAGGGCTTCCGCAAGGTGCACGTCCTGCGCGGCGTCGAGGAGGCCGAGCACGCCACGGTCGTCACCGAGAAGCGGTTCAACGACCTCACCCACCTCACCGGCCCCTTCGACATCATCGGTGACATCCACGGCTGCTCGGCCGAACTGGAGGCGCTCCTCGCCGAGCTGGGCTACGCCGACGGCGCGCACCCCGAGGGCCGTACCGCCGTCTTCGTCGGGGACCTGGTCGACCGCGGCCCGGACACCCCGGGCGTGCTGCGCCGGGTGATGGCGATGGTGAAGTCGGGCAACGCCCTGTGTGTGCCCGGCAATCACGAGAACAAGTACGGCCGCTACCTCAAGGGCCGCAACGTCCAGCACACCCACGGGCTCGCCGAGACCATCGCGCAGATGGAGGGCGAGAGCGAGGAGTTCAGGGCCGAGGTACGGGAGTTCCTGGCGGGCCTGGTCAGCCACTACGTCCTCGACGGCGGCCGGCTGGTCGTCTGCCACGCCGGTCTGCCCGAGAAGTACCACGGCCGCACCTCCGGCCGGGTCCGCTCGCACGCTCTGTACGGCGAGACGACCGGCGAGACCGACGAGTTCGGGCTGCCGGTGCGCTATCCGTGGGCGGAGGACTACCGGGGCCGCGCGGCCGTGGTCTACGGCCACACCCCGGTCCCCGAGGCGACCTGGCTGAACAACACCATCTGCCTGGACACCGGTGCCGTCTTCGGCGGCAAGCTGACGGCGCTGCGCTGGCCGGAGCGCGAGCTGGTCGACGTACCCGCCGAGCGGGTGTGGTACGAGCCGGCGCGTCCGCTGCGCGCCGAGGCACCCGGCGGACGGGACGGCCGGCCGCTGGCCCTGGCGGACGTGTACGGCCGCAGGGCCGTGGAGACCCGGCACGCGGGCATGGTGGCGGTCCGCGAGGAGAACGCGGCGGCGGCCCTGGAGGTCATGAGCCGCTTCGCTACCGACCCGCGGCTGCTGCCGTACCTGCCGCCGACCATGGCACCGACGGCTGCCTCGCAGGTCGAGGGCTACTTGGAGCACCCGACGGAGGCCTTCGCGCAGTACGCCGCGGACGGTGTCGAGCGGGTCGTGTGCGAGGAGAAGCACATGGGCTCGCGAGCCGTGGCCCTGGTGTGCCGGGACGCGGACGCGGCCACGAAGCGCTTCGGGGCCGACGGCCCGACGGGGTCGCTCTACACCCGTACCGGGCGGCCGTTCTTCGACGACGAGAAGGTGACCGAGGAGATCCTCGGCCGACTCCGTTCGGCGATCGACAGCGCCGGACTCTGGGACGAACTGGCCACCGACTGGCTGCTGCTGGACGCCGAGCTGATGCCGTGGTCGCTGAAGGCCTCGGGGCTGCTGCGCAGCCAGTACGCGGCCGTGGGCGCCGCGTCCGGCGCGGTGTTCCCGGGGGCGCTGGCCGCCCTGGAGGCCGCCGTCGCCCGGGGCACGGATGTGAGCGGCCTGCTGGACCGGCAGCGGGAACGCGCCGCGGACGCCGCCGCCTTCACCGCCGCCTACCGCCGTTACTGCTGGACCACGGACGGCCTGGACGGCGTACGCCTCGCGCCCTTCCAGCTGCTGGCCGTCCAGGGCCGCAGCCTCGCCGCGCTGCCGCACGACGAGCAGCTGGCCCTGCTCGACCGGCTGGTGGAGCACGACGGCACCGGACTGCTGCAGACCACCCGGCGCCTGTACGTCGACACCGGCGAGGCGGAGTCGGTGCGCGCGGGTGTCGACTGGTGGCTGGAGATGACCGGCCGCGGCGGCGAGGGCATGGTCGTCAAACCGGTCGGCGCGCTGGTCCGGAACCAGGACGGGCGGCTGGTGCAGCCGGGCATCAAGTGCCGTGGCCGTGAGTACCTGCGGATCATCTACGGCCCCGAGTACACCCGGCCGGAGAACCTCACGGGGCTCCGGCGGCGGTTCCTGAACCACAAGCGGTCCCTCGCCCTGCGCGAGTACGCCCTCGGCCTGGAGGCCCTGGACCGGCTCGCGGACGCGGAGCCGCTGTGGCGGGTGCACGAGGCGGTGTTCGGGGTGCTGGCCCTGGAGTCGGAGCCGGTGGATCCCCGTCTGTAGCCCGTCACCTCCTCCTCGGCGCGGGCGGCACCGAAAAAACAGGAAGCGGCGGAAACGGTCGAGAAGGGCGTGAAGACGGGCGGCGGCGGCCAGGATGGAGGCATGGCATACCACGTCGACTCCGAGGCCGGGCGGCTGCGCCGCGTGATCCTTCACCGGCCCGATCTGGAGCTCAAAAGGCTCACCCCCAGCAACAAGGACGCCCTCCTCTTCGACGACGTGCTGTGGGTGCGCCGGGCGCGCGCCGAGCACGACGGGTTCGCCGACGTCCTGCGTGACCGGGGGGTCGCCGTCCACCTCTTCGGCGACCTGCTCACCGAGACCCTGGAGATCCCCGAGGCCCGCACCCTCGTCCTCGACCGGGTCTTCCACGAGAAGGAGTACGGCCCCCTGGCCACCGACCATCTGCGCGCCGCCTTCGCGGCCCTGCCCGCACGCGAGCTGGCCGAGGCGCTCGTGGGCGGCATGACCAAGCGGGAGTTCCTGCACGCGCACGCGGAGCCGACCTCCGTCCGCTTCCATGTGATGGACCTCGACGACTTCCTCCTCGACCCCCTGCCCAACCACCTCTTCACCCGCGACACCTCCGCCTGGATCTACGACGGGGTCGCCATCAACGCCATGCGGCTGCCCGCGCGGCAGCGGGAGACCGTCCACTTCGAGGCGATCTACCGGCACCATCCGCTGTTCCGTGACACGACGTTCCGCGTCTGGTCCGAGGGGCAGGCGGACTACCCCTCCACCATCGAGGGCGGCGACGTCCTGGTGATCGGCAACGGCGCCGTCCTGGTCGGCATGAGCGAGCGCACCACCCCGCAGGCCGTGGAGATGCTGGCCCACAAGCTGTTCGCGGCCGGCTCGGCACGCACGATCGTCGCGCTCGACATGCCCAAGCGGCGCGCCTTCATGCACCTCGACACCGTGATGACCATGGTCGACGGCGACACCTTCACCCAGTACGCCGGGCTCGGCATGCTGCGCTCGTACACCATCGAGCCGGGGGTCAGCGAGAAGGAGCTGAAGGTCACCGACCATCCGCCGGAGCACATGCACCGCGCGATCGCCGCCGCCCTCGGCCTCGGCGAGGTCCGGGTGCTGACCGCCACCCAGGACGTGCACGCCGCCGAACGCGAGCAGTGGGACGACGGCTGCAACGTGCTCGCCGTCGAACCCGGGGTCGTCGTCGCCTACGAGCGCAACTCGACCACCAACACGCATCTGCGCAAGCAGGGCATCGAGGTGATAGAGATCCCGGGCAGCGAGCTGGGCCGGGGGAGGGGCGGGCCCCGGTGCATGAGCTGTCCCGTGGAGCGGGACGCTGTATAGAAATGTGGAACATCGTATAGACTTCCAGAGTCCCCTGTAGTCGTACCCCTGGAGCGCCCCCATGGCGACAGTCCCGACCGCCCTTGGAGGCCGCCACTTCCTCAAGGAGCTCGACTTCACCGAAGGCGAGTTCCGGGGCCTGGTCGAGCTGGCGGCCGAACTGAAGGCCGCCAAGAAGGCCGGGACCGAGACGCCGTACCTGCGCGGCCGGAACATCGCCCTGGTCTTCGAGAAGACCTCGACGCGCACCCGCTGCGCGTTCGAGGTCGCCGCCGCCGACCAGGGCGCCCACACCACCTACCTCGACCCGTCCGGCTCGCAGATCGGGCACAAGGAGTCCGTGAAGGACACCGCCCGGGTGCTCGGCCGGATGTTCGACGCCATCGAGTACCGCGGGGACAGTCAGGCCAAGGTCGAGGAGCTGGCCGCCCACGCCGGCGTGCCCGTCTACAACGGCCTCACCGACGACTGGCACCCCACCCAGATGCTCGCCGACGTGCTCACCATGACCGAGCACAGCGCCAAGCCGCTCCGGCAGATCGCCTTCGCCTACCTCGGGGACGCCCGCTTCAACATGGGCAACTCCTACCTGGTCACCGGCGCGCTGCTCGGCATGGACGTGCGGATCGTCGCGCCCAGGAGCTACTGGCCCGACCGGGAGATCGTCGACCGCGCCCAGCAACTGGCCGCCTCCAGCGGCGCCCGGATCACCCTCACCGAGGAGGTCGTGGACGGCGTCACGGGCGCCGACTTCGTCGTCACCGACGTCTGGGTCTCCATGGGCGAGCCCAAGGAGGTCTGGGCCGAGCGGATCAAGGCTCTCGCGCCGTACGCCGTGACCATGGACGTCCTGCGCGCCACCGGCAATCCGGACGTGAAGTTCCTGCACTGCCTGCCGGCCTTCCACGACCTCGGCACGAAGGTCGGCCGCGAGATCCACGAGACCTACGGACTGGACTCGCTGGAGGTCACCGACGAGGTCTTCGAGTCCGCGCACTCGATCGTCTTCGACGAGGCCGAGAACCGGCTGCACACCATCAAGGCGGTGCTGGTCGCCACACTCGCCCGGTAACCCCTGGTCCACCGTCCCGACCAGGCCCTATCCTGACCGACGGCCCGGAATCACCCGCTCCGGTGTCGCCGCCGCGACCTCACCCCGGTCGCCCGCACCACCCAGAAACGAGCACCACCCGTATGCCCGCTCCCCGCATCAAGTCCCCGCACCTGCTGGTCGCCGAGTCCGGCGCCGACCGCGAGGGACACGGCCTGAAGCGCACGATGGGCCTCTTCCAGCTCATCTGCTTCGGCGTCGGCGCCATCGTCGGCACCGGCATCTTCGTCGGTCTGTCCGACTCCGTCGCCCAGGCCGGCCCGGCCGTCGTCGTCTCCTTCCTCCTCGCCGCGATCACCTGCGTCTTCACCGCCTTCTCCTTCGCGGAGCTGGGCGGCGCGATCCCGGTCTCCGGCTCCTCGTACTCCTTCGCCTACGCCGCTCTCGGCGAGTCCACCGCCTTCCTGGTCGGCTGGTGCCTGCTGCTGGAGTACGGCATCTCGATCTCGGCCGTCGCCGTCGGCTGGAGCCAGTACGTCAACGAACTGCTGCACAGCCTCACCGGCGTCCAGCTCCCGGCCGCCCTGTCCGCCGGACCCGGCGACGGCGGGGTCGTCAACCTCCCGGCCGTGATCGTCATCGCCATGGCCTCCGTGCTGCTGGTGCGCGGGGTGCGCGAGAGCGCCCGGGCGACCGCCGCCATGGCCGCCGTGAAGCTCGTCATCCTGCTGGCCTTCTGCGCCATCGGCTACAGCGCCTTCAAGCACGGCAACCTCACCCCGTTCTCCCCGGCCGGCCTCGGCGGCATCGGCGCGGGCACCACGGCCGCGTTCTTCTCCTACATCGGCTTCGACGCGATCACCACGGCCGGTGAGGAGGCCAAGAACCCGCGCCGGGACATCCCGGTCGCGATCATGGTCTGCATGGGCATCGTCACCCTGCTGTACTGCGCCGTCGCGGTCGCCGCGATCGGCGCCATCGGCGGCAAGCAGGTCGCCGGCCGCCCCGCCGCGCTGTCGTACGTCGTCAACGAGGTCACCGGCTCGGCCGTCGGCGGCGGTGTGATCGCCTTCGGCGCGGTCGTCGCCATCGCCTCGGTCGTCCTCGCGGTGATGTACGGCCAGACCCGCATCCTGATGTCGATGTCCCGCGACGGCCTGATTCCGCGCGTCTTCGAGAAGGTGAACCCGAAGACCTCCACTCCGGTCGCGGGCACGCTGATCGTCGCGGTCGTCTTCGCGCTCCCCGCGGCCTTCGCCTCCCTCGACGCCGTGATGAACCTGTGCACCATCGGCACGCTCGCCATCATGGCCGTCGTCAACATCGTGGTGATCGCGCTGCGCCGCCGCGAACCGGGCCTGACCCGCAGCTTCCGCGTCCCGCTCTACCCCGTGGGCCCGCTGCTCGGCGTCGCCTTCTGCCTGTACCTGATGTACGAGACCGGCTGGCGGACCTGGATCCAGTTCGCCGTGTTCCTCGCGGTGGGCCTGGCGATCTACGCCCTCTACGGCCGCCGGCACTCCACGCTGGCGCGGACGGCCGCCCCCGAGGTCACGCCGAGCGCCGCCGCTGAGCGGGAACCGCAGGCAGTCTGAACCACACCGCCTTGCCCGACGGGGTGGGGCGGTGACCGCAGGACGAGCTGAGGGCGCGGATCAGCAGCAGCCCGCGCCCGCCCTCCTGCCAGACGTCGGGCTCCTCGATCACCGGCCGGGTCAGATGGCCGGGCGGCGCCGGGTCCGGGTCGTGCACCTCGACCTGGCAGCCGGTCGGCAACAGCTCCACCACCAGCTCGATCGGGCCGCGCCCGGCGGTGTGCTCCACCGCGTTGGCCACCAGCTCCGCCGTGAGCAGTTCCGCGGTGTCGCAGTCGGCCGGGTGCTCCACCTCGGCGAGGGCCGTACGCACCAGGGCACGGGCCACGGGCACCGCCGCGGCGGTGTGCGGCAGCGCGATGCGCCAGGAGGCCGGTTCGGTGGGGCGTTCGTGCAAGGCGAGTCCGTTCATGGAGCAGGCTGTCCTGCTTTCAACTGTAGGAATGGTACGGGCCCGGCCACCGCAGACCGTCGTCGGGCCTCGCCCGGGACCGTCGGCCCCGGTACCGGCGGCCTACCCCGGCGAACGTCCCGCCTCGCACGCCGGTGCCCTCTGTTACGGCGCTGTCGAGGACCGGTGACACACGTGACCGGACCCGGTCGATCGGCCGGGCATCTGTCGCGCCCTCGTGACGACAGTCACAAACAAGTGATAGCTTCGAGGGACAGCGCAACGTACGGCACCGCCCCCCTAGGAGGCCGCACGTCATGAGTCCCTTCACCGGCTCCGCCGCCCGGACCGCCGACTGGGAGCACCTGCGGCTCCGGCTCGCCGACGGGGTCGCCACCGTCACCCTCAGCCGCCCCGAGAAACTCAACGCCCTCACCTTCGGCGCCTACGCCGACCTGCGCGACCTGCTGGCCGAGCTGTCCCGGGAGCGCGCCGTACGCGCCCTGGTGCTGGCCGGCGAGGGACGGGGCTTCTGCTCCGGCGGCGACGTCGACGAGATCATCGGCGCCACCCTCGCCATGGACACCGCCCAGCTGCTCGACTTCAACCGGATGACCGGCCAGGTGGTGCGGGCGATCCGCGAGTGCCCGTTCCCGGTGATCGCCGCGGTGCACGGGGTCGCAGCGGGCGCGGGCGCGGTCCTGGCGCTGGCGGCCGACTTCCGGGTGGCCGATCCCTCCGCCCGGTTCGCCTTCCTCTTCACCCGCGTCGGCCTGTCCGGCGGCGACATGGGCGCGGCCTATCTGCTGCCCCGGGTCGTCGGCCTCGGCCACGCCACCCGCCTGCTCATGCTGGGCGAACCCGTCCGGGCGCCCGAGGCCGAGCGCATCGGCCTGATCAGTGAACTGACGCAGGAGGGCCGGGCCGACGAGGCGGCACAGGAACTGGCCCGCCGCCTGGCCGACGGCCCGGCGTTGGCCCACGCCCAGACGAAGGCCCTGCTCACGGCCGAGCTGGACATGCCCCTGGCGGCATCCATCGAACTGGACGCCTCGACCCAGGCCCTGCTGATGAACGGCGAGGACTACGCCGAGTTCCACGCGGCCTTCACGGAGAAGCGCCCGCCGAAGTGGCGGGGGAGGTGACCTTGCATGCGTGTGGCGGTCATCGGCGGCGGCCCCGGCGGCCTGTACGCGGCGGCGCTGCTCAAACGGCTCGACCCGAGTCGTGAGATAACGGTCTGGGAGCGCAACGCCCCGGACAGGACCTTCGGCTTCGGCGTGGTCCTCTCGGACGAGACCCTCGGCGGCATCGAACACGCCGACCCCGTGGTCTACGAGGCCCTGCAACGCCACTTCGTCCGCTGGGACGACATCGACATCGTGCACCGGGGTGTCACGCACCGCTCGGGCGGCCACGGATTCGCCGCGCTCGGCCGCCGCCGTCTCCTCGGGGTCCTGCGCGACCGCTGCCGGTCCCTCGGCGTGGACCTGAGGTTCTCCACCGAGGCTCCGCACCCGGACGCCCTCTGCGCCGAGTACGACCTGGTCATCGCCGCGGACGGAGTCCACAGCACCACCCGCGCCGCGTACGCCGGCGTGTTCCGCCCGCAGCTGACCGAACACCGCTGCCGCTACATCTGGCTCGCCGCCGACTTCCCCTTCGACGCCTTCCGGTTCGAGATCGCCGAGACCGAACACGGCGTGATGCAGCTGCACGGCTACCCGTACGCGGCCGACGCCTCCACCGTGATCATCGAGATGCGCGAGGAGGTCTGGAAGGCGGCGGGATTCGACGAGGTCCCCCCGCAGGAATCCATCGAGCGCTGCGCCAAGATCTTCACCGACGCGCTCCGCGGCCGGCCCCTGCACTCCAACAACTCCGCCTGGACCACCTTCCGCACGGTGGTCAACGACCGCTGGTCGCACGGCAACGTCGTCCTCCTCGGCGACGCCGCGCACACCGCGCACTTCTCGATCGGCTCCGGCACCAAGCTCGCCGTGGAGGACGCGCTGGCCCTGGCCGCGTGCCTGGAGGAACACCCCGATGTAGCGCGTGCGCCGGCGGCGTACGAGCAGGAGCGCAAACCCGTCGTCGCCTCCACCCAGCGGGCCGCCCGGGCGAGCCTGGAGTGGTTCGAGAACCTGGGCCTGTACCTCGGCCAGCGGCCCCGCCAGTTCGCCTTCAACCTGCTCACCCGCAGCCGCCGCGTCACCCACGACAACCTCCGGCTGCGCGACGCCCGCTTCACCGAGGCCGTCGAGCGCGAGTTCGGCTGCCCGCCCGGAACGCCCCCGATGTTCACCCCGTTCCGGCTGCGCGGTCTGACCCTGCGCAACCGGGTCGTCGTGTCGCCGATGGACATGTACTCCGCCACCGACGGAGTCCCCGGCGACTTCCACCTCGTCCATCTCGGCGCCCGCGCCCTCGGCGGGGCCGGGCTGGTCATGACCGAGATGGTGTGCGTCAGCGAGGAGGGCCGGATCACGCCGGGCTGCACCGGCCTCTACACCGGCCGGCAGGCCGAGGCATGGCGGCGCGTCACCGACTTCGTGCACACCCAGGCACCCGGCACCGCGATCGGCGTCCAGCTCGGCCACTCCGGCCGCAAGGGCTCCACGAAACTGATGTGGGAGGGCATGGACGAGCCGCTGCCGCGCGGCAACTGGCCGCTCGTCGCCGCCTCCCCGCTGCCCTACAAGCCGGACAGCCAGACCCCCCGGCAGCTCTCCCGGGCCCAGCTGACCGACCTGCGCGAGCAGTTCACCGCCGCCGCCTGGCGAGCCGCCCGGGCCGGCTTCGACCTGCTGGAACTGCACTGCGCCCACGGCTATCTGCTCTCCGGCTTCCTCTCCCCGCTCACCAACCACCGCACCGACGCCTACGGCGGCTCGCCGGAGCGGCGGCTGAGGTTCCCGCTGGAGGTCTTCGACGCCGTCCGCGCGGTGTGGCCGGCGGAGCGGCCCATGACGGTCCGCATCTCGGCCACGGACTGGGCCGAGGGCGGCACGACGGCCGAGGACGCCGTGGAGATCGCACGCGCCTTCGCCGCGCACGGCGCCGACGCGATCGACGTGTCCACCGGGCAGGTGGTGGCCGAGGAGCGGCCGGAGTTCGGGCGGTCGTACCAGACGCCGTTCGCCGACCGGATCCGGAACACGGCAAGGGTCCCGGTGATCGCGGTCGGCGCGATCTCGTCCTGGGACGACGTCAACTCCCTCATTCTGGCCGGGCGTACGGACCTGTGCGCGCTGGGCCGTCCGCACCTCTACGACCCGCACTGGACCCTGCACGCGGCGGCCGAGCAGGGCTACGACGGTCCCGGCGCCGGCTGGCCCGCGCCGTACCGCGCCGGCAGCAGACGCCCCCAGACCGGCCGCACGGACGCCCCGAAACCGCGGCTGTCGCTGACCTGACGACCGGGGAGCGGGTGTACGGGGGCCGCTCACACCCCCGCGAACGCGGCCCCCGCGTCCCGCAGCCGGGCGTGCAGTCCCCGGAAGACCTCCGCCGAGCGCACGCCCGGCCAGCCCGTCGGCAGCAGCCGGGTGGGCAGGCCGGGGTCGGTGTACGGGAGGTGGCGCCAGGAGTCGAGGGCGAGGAGGTAGTCGCGGTAGGCCTCCTCGGGCGGGGTGTCCGGCCGGCGCTCCCAGGCGCGCAGGACCGGGGCGTGCGCGTCCAGGAAGCGTTCGTGCTCCTTGGCGATCGCAGCCAGGTCCCACCAGCGGGCGACCGCCTCGGCCGTGGGCGCGAAGCCCAGGTGCTCGCCGCGGAAGAAGTCCACGTACGGGTCCAGCTGCAGCCGGCGCAGGGTGTGCCGGGTCTCCTCGTACAGCCGGGCCGGGGCGATCCACACCCCCGGCGCCGCCGTGCCGAAACCCAGGCCCGCCAGCCGGGAGCGCAGCACATGCCGCTTCTGCCGCTCCGACTCGGGTACGGAGAACACCGCGAGCACCCAGTCCGCGTCCTCGACCGGTGTGGTCGCGTAGATGCGCCGGTCGCCGTCCTCCAGCAACTGGCGGGCCGCCGCGGAGAGTTCGTAGCCGGCCGCGCCCGCTTCCGTGCGGGCCGGCAGCAGCAGGCCGCGCCGTTTGAGCCGGGACACCGAGGAACGGACGGAGGGCGCGTCCACGCCGACCGCGGCCAGGAGCCGGATCAGCTCGGCGACGGGCACCGGACCGGGCATGAAGCGGCCGTACGCGCCGTAGAGCGTGACGATGAGGGACCTGGGGGCGTGCTGCTCGGTCACGTTGATCATTTTAGGTCGTCGGCATCAGTGCCGGTCACCTTCGGTGCGCAGCCGGAACCGCTGCAGCTTTCCGGTGGCCGTGCGGGGCAGGGCATCGAGAAAGACGAACTGGCGTGGGCATTTGTAGGGTGCCAGCTCCGACCTGAGGAAGGCGCGCAGGGCCTCCGGGTCGCGTGCGGCCCCGTCGCGCAGCACCGTGTAGGCCACCACCACCTCCCCGCGGGCCTCGTCGGGCCGGCCCACGACCGCCGTCTCCACCACGTCGGGGTGCCGCAGCAGCGCCTCCTCCACCTCCGGTCCGGCGATGTTGTACCCGGCGGAGACGATCATGTCGTCGGCGCGGGCCACGTAACGGAAGTAGCCGTCGGGCTCCCGCACATAGGTGTCGCCGGTGACGTTCCAGCCGCCGCGCACGTACTCCCGTTGCCGCGGGTCGGCGAGGTAGCGGCAGCCGACCGGGCCGCGCACGGCGAGCAGGCCGGGCTCGCCGTCGGGCACCGCGGTGCCCTGCGCGTCCTGCACCCGCGCCCGCCAGCCCGGCACCGGAACGCCCGTGGTGCCCGGCCGGATGTGCTCGTCCGCGGCGGAGACGAAGATGTGCAGCAGCTCGGTCGCGCCGATGCCGTTGATGACGCGCAGGCCGGTGCGCTCGTGCCAGGCCCGCCAGGTGGCCGCGGGCAGGTTCTCGCCGGCCGACACGCAGCGCCGCAGCGACGTCAGGTCGTACCCGTCCAGCAGCTCCAGCATGGCGCGGTAGGCGGTCGGGGCGGTGAGGAGGACCGAGACGCGGTGCTCGGCGATCGCCGGCAGCAGCCGGCGTGGGCCCGCCTCCTCCAGGAGCAGGGAGCTGGCGCCGGCCCGCATCGGGAAGACCACCAGCCCGCCCAGGCCGAAGGTGAAACCGAGCGGGGGGCTGCCTGCGAAGACGTCGTCCGCCCGGGGGCGCAGCACATGCTTCGAGAAGGTGTCCGCGATCGCCAGCACGTCCCGGTGGAAGTGCATGCACCCTTTCGGGCGGCCGGTGGTGCCCGAGGTGAACGCGATCAGGGCGACGTCGTCGGCCGCCGTGTCGACGGCCGGGTACGGCGTGCCGGGGCCGGGGCGCCGGAGCAGGTCGTCGGGGCCGTCGCCGCCGTACGTCGTGATCCGCAGCCCGGGTATGTCGGCCTTCGCCAGGTCGTCCACCGAGCGGATGTCGCACAGCGCGTGCCGCACCAGGGCGATGTCGCACAGGGTGGCCAGCTCGTGCGGGCGCTGCTGGGCCAGGACGGTGACCGCTATCGCGCCCGCCTTCAGTACGGCGAGCCAGCAGGCGGCGAGCCAGGGCGTGGTGGGGCCGCGCAGCAGGACCCGGTTGCCGGGGACCACGCCCAGGTCGCCGGTGAGCACGTGCGCGATCCGGTCGACGTGCCCGCGCAGGTCGCCGTACGTCCAGCTGGGGCCGTCCGGGGTGTGGAAGACCGGGCGGGCCGCGTCGGTGTGCTCCAGGAGCGCGGCGGCGCAGTTCAGCCGATCGGGGTAGTGCAGCTCCGGCAGGTCGAACCGCAGTTCGGGCCACTCGTCCGGCGGCGGCAGATGGTCGCGCGCGAAGGTGTCGACGTGGGCCGAGCGATGCATGGCGGTTCGCCCCCTTGCCGTGGCTGGCGTCGAGACGGGCGTCGTGGTGGGCACCGGCGTCCTGGTGGGCTCGCGATTCGAGCGTATCGTGTTGGTGACGGCAGTCAAGCTTGCGCGATAACGTGGGGGGTGAGAGGAAGGCAGACGGGGTACGGTCCTGGCGGCCCGTCCCGGAGGGAGGACCCGAGTGCCCGCATTCTCGCTCGAACCGGAGCAGATCGCCTGGTGTGCCGAGCTGCGCACGCTGGCCGCCGAACGGCTGCGCCCGCTCGCCGACAAGGGCGAACCAGGACACGTCAACCGGCCGCTCCTCGCGCACCTCGGCCGACTCGGGCTGCTGGCCCGCCTGTTCACCTCCGGCGCGCTCGACCTGTGCCTGATGCGCGAGTCCCTCGCCCAGGCCTGCACCGAGGCCGAGACCGCCCTCGCCCTGCAGGGCCTCGGCGCCCATCCGGTGCACGCCCACGGCAGCCCCGCCCAGCGCGAGCGCTGGCTGCCGCGGGTCGCCGACGGCAGCGCGGTCGCCGCCTTCGCGCTGAGCGAGCCGGGGGCCGGTTCGGACGCCGCCGCGCTGTCCCTCGCGGCCGAGCCCGACGGCGGCGACGGCTGGCGGCTCACCGGCGCCAAGTGCTGGATCTCCAACGCCCCCGAAGCCGACTTCTACACCGTCTTCGCCCGCACCACACCCGGCGCCGGAGCCCGCGGTGTGACGGCGTTCCTCGTCCCGGCCGACCGTCCCGGGCTCACCGGCAGCGCGCTGGAGATGCTCTCACCGCACCCCATCGGCACCCTGGACTTCGATGCCGTGCCCGTCGGCGCCGACGACGTGCTCGGCGAGGCCGACCGCGGCTTCGCCGTCGCCATGGGCACCCTCAACCTCTTCCGGCCCAGCGTCGGCGCGTTCGCGGTCGGCATGGCCCAGGCGGCCCTGGACGCGACCCTCGCGCACACCCGCCGACGGCAGGCCTTCCAGGGAACGCTGAAGGACCTGCAGGCGGTGTCCCACCAGGTGGCCGAGATGGCGCTGCGCACCGAGGCGGCCCGGCTGATGGTGTACGCGGCGGCGACCGCGTACGACGAGGGCGCCGCCGACGTCCCGGGTCGTGCCGCGATGGCCAAACTGCTCGCCACCGAGACCGCGCAGTTCGTGGTCGACACCGCCGTCCAGCTGCACGGCGCCCGCGCCCTGCGCTGCGGCCACCTCCTCGAACACCTCTACCGCGAGGTGCGCGCCCCGCGCATCTACGAGGGGGCGAGCGAGGTCCAACGGGGCATCATCGCCAGGGAGTTGTATGCCAAGGCACAGGAGGAGGCCCGGTGACGACCGAGCGCGTCAACCCGCCCGAGCTGTCCCCGCCCGCGGGCTTCTCACACGCCGTCGTCGCGACCGGCTCCCGCCTGGTGTTCCTCGCCGGCCAGACCGCCCTCGACTCCGACGGAAAGATCACCGGCGGGACGCTCGCCGAGCAGTTCGAGCGGGCCCTCACCAATCTCCTCACCGCACTGCGGGCCGCCGGCGGCACCCCCGCCGACCTCGCCCGCGTCACCGTCTACGCCACGGACGTGGCCGCCTACCGCGCCCAGGCCCGGCAACTGGGCCGGATCTGGCGGGAGTCGGCGGGCCGGGACTATCCCGCGATGGCCGTCGTGGAGGTCGTACGGCTGTGGGACGAGCAGGCGCTGGTGGAGCTGGACGGGTTCGCCGTACTGCCGTAGGGCCCCTCGGAGCAGACCGGCCGGGAGGCCCCCGTCAGCGGTTCAGGCGGCCACCGCGAGCCGCTCGGCGGGGACCCGGCGGGGCGCGACCACGCTGCCGTCGGGGTGCAGTTCTCCGCTGTCGTCGAAGACGATGGAGCCGTCGCACAGCAGGGACCAGCCCTGTTCGGGGTGGGCGGCCACCAGGTGCGGCGTGTCGGTGCGGGACGCGGGGCACCCGGAGAGGGAGGACGGACAGGAGCACATGGCGCACCTCCACATCGGTGGTGAGGCGGGCGGCGGGTTCGGCCACCGCCCGCACACACAGACCATGCTCCCGCCGTGAACGCACCGGAACCGCCCGCCGTGAAGCGTGACAACATGCGGACAACTCCCGGACGGTTCCATGACGCGCCACCGAAGGAGTGACGGTCACGCCGCGCGGCCCGGCCGCCCGGTACGAGTGGAGCCCCGAGCCCACGAACACCGGGAGGTATCCCATGCCGGCACGCCCCGCCCTCGCCGCGGCACTCGGCACCGCGGCCCTGCTGTGCGCCGCCGTCGCCCCGGCCACCGCCGACACGTCCGAGACCGTGACCGTCGACAAGACCGGCCGGGTCGCCGAGGACGGCACCGTCACTCTGTCCGGCACCTACCGGTGCACGGGGGCGAAGGGCGTCGCCTTCGTCAGCTCCTCGATCAGCCAGGGCGACAAGAACCGCAAGGTCGTGTACGGCATCGGTGGCAGCGCCGCCGAGTGCGACGGGGCCAAGCACCGGTGGGAGAACACCGGCAAGGTCTCGCCGGGCTCCCTCAAGGCCGGCAAGGCCCATGTCCAGGCCAGGGTGACGGAACTGCGCTCCGACGGCTTCCTCCTGTTGCTGCCGTCCTTCCACGCCGTCCAGGAGAAGGACGTGACACTGACCGGGTCCTGACGGAGATCCCGCACGCCGCCGCCCGGCCGCCGCGCCGGCCGCGGACCACGCCGGCGGTGTGGTCGCCCTGGCGGCGTGGCCGGGGACGGCCTGCGAACACCGCCAAGCCGCCCTCCGCACCGGGCCGGACCGCCGCCCGGATCACGCCCGGCTGCCGGGGTCACCGGACGGTGGGGCCGGGTCTGCGGAGGGCGGCCACGAACTTGTAGCGGGAACCGCGGTACACCGAGCGCACCCATTCCACCGGTCCGCCCTCCGCGTCCCGTGAGTGGCGGGACAGCAGCAGCATCGGCAGGCCCACGTCGGTGGCGAGCAACAGCGCCTCGCGGGGGGTCGACAGGGAGGTCTCGATGGTCTCGTCGGCCTCCGCGAGACGGACGCCGTACACCTCGGCGAGCGCCGTGTACAGAGAGGGGTACGTGGTCAGGGACGCGCGCAGGCCGGGGAAGCGGCGCGCGGACAGGTGGGTCGTCTCGATCGCCATGGGGTCGCCGCCGGCCAGCCGCAGCCGTTCGATGCGCAGCACCCGCTCGCCGACCCCGATGCCGAGCAGGCCGGAGAGTCTCTCGTCCGCCGGCACCTCCCCGACGTCCAGCATCTGCGAGGCGGGCGTCAGCCCCTGCGCGCGCATGTCCTCGGTGTGCGAGGTGAGCTGGAGCGTGCGGTACAGCTTGGGCTGGGCGACGAAGGTGCCCTTCCCCTGGATCCGGTCCAGACGGCCTTCGCCCACGAGTTCGGTGAGCGCCTGCCGGATCGTGGTCCGGGACGTGTCGAACCGGACGGCGAGCAGGCGCTCGGCCGGCATCGCCGAGCCGGGCTGCAACTCCTCGGCCATGGCGAGCAGCCGCTGTTTGACCCGGTAGTACTTCGGCACGCGCGCGGTGCGGCCGGACGCCCCCGCGTGCGGCTGGGCGCTGCTGACGTCGCTGGTCATGCCTGCCTTTCCGGCTGTGTCGACGGTCTCCCGTTATAGCGACCAACTCCCTTATGGTCTAGTCCAACCCGCCCCCGGCGGGCCCGGTCCTCCGGACGCCGGGCGAAAGGGGCGGATGTGGACGGACATCCTCCGGTGACGTTCTCGTAACGGCCCGAATCGGCTGCCCTGACCACCCTTGACACCCCGAAAGGTCTAGGCCAAGCTCCACCGTACTGGTCTACACCATTAGTGGCCAGGTCCCGAGCCCTACGTGCAACAGCGTCGTACGCAGGTCACCGCCGAGGGCGTGGGGGGTTAGTGGCATCCCTGAGGAGGGTGGCGTGAAGCGCAAGCTCGCTGCCGCGATCGTGATCGCGGGCATGATGGTCTCCGTTGCGGCGTGTGGCGGAAACGACGGCAAGGACAGCGGCAAGGACGCGGGCCCGGACAGCTGGAAGGGCCAGACCCTGACGGTCTGGACCATGGACGGCTCCGCCCCGCCGCAGTGGACCAAGGACGTCCAGGCCGCGTTCGAGAAGAAGACCGGCGCGAAGCTGAAGTTCGAGATCCAGAAGTGGGACGGGATCCAGCAGAAGATCACCACCGCGCTCTCCGAGGACAACCCGCCGGACGTCCTGGAGGTCGGCAACACCCAGACCCCCGCCTACGCGGCCACCGGTGGTCTCGCCGACCTCGGTGACCTCAAGAAGGAGATCGGCGCCGACTGGACGCCGTCGGTCTCCCAGTCCTCCGTCTACGAGGGCAAGCAGTACGCCGCCCCCTGGTACTTCGCCAACCGCGTCGTCATCTACAACAAGAAGATCTGGGCCAAGGCCGGTATCAAGGACACCCCGAAGACCCGGGACGAGTTCTTCAAGGACCTGGACACCATCGGCAAGAAGACCGACGCCGAGCCGCTCTACCTGCCCGGCCAGAACTGGTACTTCTTCGACGGCCTGACCATCGGCCAGGGCGCCGACCTGGTGAAGAAGCAGGGCGGCACGTACGTGTCCAACCTCGGCGACCCCAAGGTCTCCGCCGCCATGGAGCTCTACAAGAAGTACGCCTCCTACTCCAAGGCCCCCAAGGACAAGGACGAGGCCACCCCGCAACAGGCCACCGTCTTCGCCAAGGGCAAGACCGGCGCGTTCATCGGGATGGGCTGGGAGGCCGCCACCGCCGTCCAGGCCAACAAGGCCATCGAGAAGGACCTCGGCTACTTCACCATCCCCGGCGCGAGCGCCGACAAGCCCGAGGGCGTCTTCCTCGGCGGCTCCAACTTCGCGGTCGCTCAGAACAGCAAGAAGCAGTCGCTGGCCGAGGAGTTCCTGAAGACCGCCCTGTCCGACCAGTACGAGGGCGAACTGGCCAAGCTCAGCGGCATCGTCCCGAACAAGGCCTCCCTGGAGAGCAACGTCAAGGGCAACCCCGCCGCCGAGGCCGCCGCGCCCGCCGCAGCGGGTGGTGGCACCACCCCGCTGATCCCGGAGTGGGCCGCGGTGGAGAACACCCCGAACCCGATCAAGTCCTACATGACCTCCGTGCTGAACGGTAAGTCCCCGGCGGATGCCGCGGCGCAGGTCGAGGCCGAGATCAACAAGCGCCTGGCCCAGAAGAACTGATGACCCTGCCGGGGGCGCCGCGGCAGGCGCCCCCGGCTCCATGCGCCGTACGCACCCACGGCCATGGAGTTCGTACGGCCACGGAAGAGATGGCAATTCATGTCAGTGCAGACCGAAGGCACGGACACGGCCGGTCAGCCCGCTGTCCGCACGGCCCGGACACCCGGGCCGCCGAGGGGTGAGGACCGCGGCTCCCGGTCTCCGGCCCGCGGCGCCGCCGCCCCCTACCTCCTGCTGCTGCCCGCGCTGCTGGCCACAGTCGTCCTGCTCGGCTGGCCCCTGGTCAAGAACGGCATGCTGTCGTTCCAGAACCTCAACCCGCGGCAGCTCATCCAGCACCTCACCGAGTGGAACGGCGTCGAGAACTACCGGCAGGTGCTGTCCGAGCCGGAGTTCTGGCACGTCGCCGAGCGCTCCGTCTTCTTCACCGCCGCCAACGTCGTCCTCGTCATGGGGCTCGGCACCCTGATCGGCCTGCTGCTGGCCCGGCTCGGCAGGAAGATGCGGCTGCTCCTCATGATCGGCCTCGTGCTGGCCTGGGCCATGCCCTACGTCGCCGCCACCACCGTCTACCAGTGGCTGTTCGCCCAGCGCTTCGGCGTCGTCAACTGGGTCCTGGACAAGCTCGGCTGGCACTCCATGGCCGACTACAACTGGATGGGCAGCCAGTTCTCCACGTTCTCCGTGGTCATCCTGCTGATCGTGTGGCAGTCGGTCCCGTTCGTGGCGATCAACCTGTACGCCGCCACCACCACGATCCCCAAGGAGCTGTACGAGGCCGCGTCCCTGGACGGCGCCGGCGCCTGGCAGAGTTTCACCTCGGTCACCCTGCCCTTCCTGCGGCCGTTCCTGTACTCCACGACCTTCCTGGAGGTCATCTGGGTCTTCAAGTCGTTCACGCAGCTCTTCGCGATGAACGCGGGCGGCCCGGACCACCTCACCGAGACCCTGCCGATCTACGCCTACGTCGAGGGCGTCGGCAACCAGCACTTCGGAGTCGGTGCGGCGATCTCCTTCCTGACCATCCTGGCCCTGCTCGTCATCACCTCGTACTACCTGCGCATGGTGCTCAAGCAAGAGGAGGAGGAGCTGTGAAGCGCTCGCTCTTCGGCCGTATCTGGCCCAACGCGACCGCCGTCGTCCTCTTCGCCGGCTTCGTGTTCCCCGTCTACTGGATGTTCGCGACGGCCTTCAAACCGACCGGCGACATCATCGCCGACAACCCGGTGTGGTTCCCGACGCACGTCACCCTCGGCCACTTCGAGAAGGCGATCGACGCCGACCACTTCTGGACCCTGGTCGCCAACTCCGTCACCGTGACGGTCCTGTCGGTGGTCTTCTCGCTCGTCATCGCCCTGGTCGCGGCCTTCGCGCTCGCCCGGATGCGGTTCAGGGGGCGGCGCGGGCTCATCGTGACGTTCATGCTGGCGCAGATGGCCCCCTGGGAGGTCATGATCATCGCCATCTACATGATCGTCCGCGACAACGACATGCTGGACAGCCTGGTCCCGCTCACCGTCTTCTACACGATGATGGTGCTCCCGCTGACCATCCTGACGCTGCGCGGCTATGTGGCCGCCGTGCCGAAGGACCTGGAGGAGGCGGCGATGGTCGACGGCTGCACCCGCCTGCAGGCCTTCGTCCGGGTCATCTTCCCGCTGCTGGCCCCCGGTCTCATGGCGACCTCGCTGTTCGGGTTCATCACCGCCTGGAACGAGTTCCCGCTCGTCCTGATCCTCAACAAGGACGTCGAGAAGCAGACGCTGCCGCTGTGGCTCTCGCAGTTCCAGACCGCCTTCGGTGACGACTGGGGCGCCACGATGGCCGCCTCGTCCCTGTTCGCGCTGCCCATCCTGATCCTCTTCATCTTCCTGCAACGCAAGGCTGTCAGCGGTCTGACCGACGGCGCCGTGAAGGGATGAACCGGCCGATGACCACACTCGCCACCACCGCGTCCGACAGCGGCTCCACCGCGGGCGACACCCTGACCCGCGACGCCCTCGCCGTGCTGCAGCCGGGGTTCGACGGCACCACCGCGCCCGACTGGGTGCGCCGCCGCCTCGGTGAGGGCCTCGCCTCCGTCGCCCTGTTCGGCCGCAACGTCGTCAGCGAGGACCAGGTCGCCGCGCTCACCGCCCAGTTGCGGGCCGAACGCGACGACCTGCTGGTCGCCATCGACGAGGAGAGCGGCGACGTCACCCGCCTCGACGTACGCACCGGCTCCGCCTTCCCCGGCAACCTCGCCCTCGGCACCGTCGACGACCCCGCCCTCACCCGGGCCGTCTCCCGCGAGCTGGGCCGGCGCCTTTCCGCCTGCGGCGTCACCTTCGACTGGGCGCCCTCCGCCGACGTCAACGCCAACCCCGACAACCCCGTCATCGGCGTCCGCTCCTTCGGCGCGAGCACCGACCTGGTCGCCCGGCACACGGCCGCCTGGGTCGAGGGCCTGCAGTCCACCGGAGTCGCCGCCTGCACCAAGCACTTCCCGGGCCACGGCGACACCAACGTCGACTCCCACCACGCCCTGCCCCGCATCGGCGTCGACACCGACACCCTCTACGCACGCGAACTTCCCCCGTTCCGCGCGGCGATCGCCGCCGGCACCCGCGCCGTCATGAGCGCCCACATCCTCGTGCCCGCCCTCGACCCCGGCCGCCCCGGCACCCTCTCCCGCCGCATCCTCACCGAGCTGCTGCGTGAGGAACTCGGCTACCAGGGGCTGATCGTCACCGACGGCATGGAGATGCGGGCGATATCCGGCACCTACGGCCTGGAACAGGGTGTGGTCCTCGCGATCGCGGCCGGTGCCGACGCCATCTGCGTCGGCGGCGGGCTGTGCGACGAGGGCACCGTGCTGAAGCTGCGGGACGCGCTCGTGACCGCCGTACGCTCCGGTGAACTGCCCGAGGAACGGCTCGCGGACGCGGCAGCCCGCGTCCGTGACCTCGCCGCATGGACGGCCGCGGCCCGCGGTGACGCGACCGGGACCGCGCCCGACCCCGGGATCGGCCTGGTCGCGGCCCGCCGCGCCCTGACCGTGACCCGTACCGGCGCCGCCGCACCGGTCACCGAGCCGGTGTACGTCGCCCGGTTCGACCCCGTACCCAACATCGCCGTAGGCGACCAGACCCCCTGGGGCGTGGCCGCCGAGCTGGAGCGGCTGCTGCCCGGCACCGGCTCCGGCTCCTTCACCGGCGACGGCGCGGGCAGCGCGGCCCTCGCCGCCGCCGACGGACGCCGGATCGTCGCCGTGGTCCGCGACGAACACCGGCACGACTGGATGCGCTCCGCCCTCGGCACCCTGCTGGCCGCCCGCCCCGACACCGTCGTCGTGGAGATGGGCCTGCCGCAGGCCGCCCCCCGCGGCGCCCTGCACATCGCCACGTACGGCGCCGCCCGGGTGTGCGGTGCGGCGGCGGCGGAGGCCGTCGTCGCGGGCTGACCCCGAGACCCGCCCCGGCCGCCCGCCCGTCGTGGCTACGGTCTGCGCCGGCGGCCCGTCGCCCGTGACGCGGACTTGGGCTCCCGGGGCGCCCCGCGCACCTCCCCGGTGCCGAGATCGCCGTCGAGCACGTGGTCGCCGTACAGGTCCTGCAGCCAGTTGCTCTGGTAGACGGTGTCGAGGTAGCGCTCGCCGAGGTCCGGGGCGACGGCCACCGCGGTGAGGCCACGGGTGTCGTGCCGGGCCAGCCAGTCCGTCGCGCCGCTGACGACCGTCCCGGTGGAGCCGCCGAACAGGAAGCCGCGTCTGGCCATGCGGTGACACGTCCGGATGGTGTCGGTCTCCTCGACGCGGAGTACCTCGTCCACGTAGGACTCGTCGAGCAGCGGCGGACGCATGCTCATGCCGAGGCCCGGGATCATCCGGCGGCCCGGCTCGCCGCCGAACGCCACCGAGCCCACGGCGTCCACGGCGACGATCCGCACCGGCCGGTGCCACTGCCGGAACCAGCGGGCGCAGCCCATCAGGGTTCCGGTGGTGCCCGCCCCGACGAAGAGGACGTCCAGTTCCGGGAACTGGGAGGCGATCTCCGGGGCGGTGGTGCGGTAGTGCGCCAGCCAGTTGCCCGCGTTGGTGTACTGGCTGAGCCAGACGTACCGGTCGTCGGACGCGCACAGCGCACGGACGTATTCGATGCGCATGCCCAGGAAGCCACCGTTGGCGTCCTTGTCGGACACGATGTGCACCTCGCTGCCGAGCGCCTCCATCAGCAGTCTGGTCGACAGGTTGCACCGGGAGTCCGTCACACACAGAAACCGGTAGCCCTTGCTGGCGGCGATCATGCTGAGCGCGACGCCGAGGTTCCCGGACGAGGACTCGACGAGGATGGAATCCGGCGTCAGGAGTCCGTCACGCTCGGCGCTCTCCACCATCTCGTTCGCGGCCTTCAGCTTGATGGAGCCGGCGAAGTTGAAACCCTCGCACTTCAGGTAGAGGGGGTATCCGCAGACCGACTTCAGGTCGACGAAGAGATGGCCCTCGTTGAAGGCGTAGGGAGCGGATATGACAGGCACGGCGGGCCTCCTGGTGCCAGGCCGAGGACAGTGGCCTCAGCCGTGTCGGCGCAGGTCGTGGAAGAAGTCGTCGATGAGGCGGAGGTTTCCCGCCCGGGCTACTTCGTCGTAGACGTACTTGCCGACGACGAGGTCGAGGACGCCGAGCCCGAAGGGCGAGAAGACCACCGGCCGGTCGGTCGGCGGTGCGGCCCGTCCGAGCATCACGTCGTTGAGGGTTCCGTTCAGGAAGTCCCGGTTCCCGGTGCGCTGTTCGGCCAGATGGGGGGACGTGTCGGCCTTCAGGCAGTGCTCGACGTCGTCCACGAAGTTGGCCGAGCCGAGCAGGATCTCGGGGGCGAGATCGCGCAGGGACACGTGCAGGACCAGCGGGTTGTGGGTGAACCAGGCCGGGTCGGTGACGTGCGGCTCGCCCGCGACGGTGGCGAAGACCACGAGGTCGCTGGCGCGGACGAGGTCCTCGGCGCTGTCGTGGACGGTGATCCGCGCGCCGGTGCCGGCCTGCCGCAGGTAGCCGCAGAAGCCGTCGGCGCTGTCGCGGGACAGGTCGTGCACGCCGACGGTGTCGAAGTCCCAGCCCGTGCCGTCCAGGAAGGTGTGGATGTAACGGGCGATCAGGCCGGTGCCGAAGAAGCCGACCCGGGCGGGGCGTGGCCGGCCGCGGCTGAGCCAGTCGGCCGCCAGCGCCGCGGACGCCGCCGTACGGGTGGCGCTGATGATCGAGCTCTCCAGACAGGCGAACGGGTAGCCCGTGTCGTGGTCGTTGAGGATGAGCACCGCCGAGGCCCGCGGCAGCCCGGCGCTCACGTTCTCCGGGAAGCTGGAGATCCACTTCAGGCCGTCCACCCGGACCGGCCCGCCGACGGAGGCCGGCAGCGCGATGATCCGCGCGGTGGGACGGTCGGGGAAACGCAGGAAGTACGACGGCGGGTTCACCGAGTCCCCGGCGCCGTGCAGCCGGTAGGCGGTCTCGACCAGCTGTACGAGCTGTTTCTCGCGCCCGCTCAGCGCTCCCTGCACCTGCTCACCGGAGACCACCGCGAAGGACGGCACCGAAGGCCGGCCCGGCACGGGCCGCTGGGCAGTGCTCGACAGTACATCGGTCATCGCTCACTCGCCTCCGGGGTCGGGCAGCCGTCGGCCAGGTGGAGGGGGGCGCCCATACCGACCAGGACCTGGCGTTCCCCGGTGAACGGCTCTCGGCTGTGCGCGGTACGGATGTTGTCCACGAGCAGCAGGTCACCGGCCTGCCAGGGCTCACGCCGGGTGTGGGCCTCGTAGGTGCTGTTGAGCAGTTGGACGACGTCCTCGCCGATCGGACTGCCGTCGCCGTAGCGGGTGTTGAACGGCAGGCCGTCCGGGCCGTAGACGTCCACCAGGTACTCGCGCACCTCCGGGGCCAGCGTCCACTCGTTGAGGAAGGCGATCTGGTTGAACCAGCAGCGCCGGCCCGTGACCGGGTGCCGTACGACGGCCGCGCGGCGCTGCTCGGTGTGCAGCGACCCGTCCGCCAGCCAGGTGAAGTCGATGGCGTTGGCCCGGCAGTAGCGCTCGATCCCGGAGCGGTCGGTGGTGCCGAACGACTCCGCGAGCGACGCCCCGATCTCGTCGTTGTAGGAGCGGGTCAGCAGCCAGCCCTCACGCTCGAACCGTTCGGTCAGTCCGGTGGGCAGCGCCGCGAGGACCTGTTCGGCGTCGGCCACCGCGGTCGCCCCGCCCCGCTCGGGCGCGGTCAGGCACGCGAACAGCATCAGCGCGGGCACCTCGAGCCGGTAACTGAGCTCGTGGTGCATGCACATCGGCTGGTTGGCCGGCCAGGGGGTCGAGGAGTACAGCCCCGGCCGGTGGGCCTCACGGGGGGCGAAAGCCTCCCGCTCCGTGACGAGGTCACCGGCCACGGACGCGAAGACGGCACCGGCGGTGTCCGTGTCCCGGAGCCCGAGGCCGCGGACGACGAGTGCCCCGTGCTCGGTGACCTGCGCGCGCAGCGCCTCGCGGTGCTCGGCTGCCCAGCGCGGGGCATCGCCCGGGGGGTCCACGCGCAGCAGCGCGGGCCGGTCCGGCCGCAGCTCCGCGTCGAGGGCGGATGCCAGGGATGAGGACGGCATCTCGGATTTCCTTTCGGTCGACCGCCTGGAGGTTCAGGAGGAGGCGAGGGGGACGGCGGCGCTCAGGACGGCCTGCGCCGCCTCGGCCGGACGGGTGCGGAGGAAGTAGTGGCCCCCGTCGGTCAGTTCGTACAGGTCGACGTGTTCGGCCAGGAGCAGCCAGTCGCGGTGGTGCCGGGCGTAACCGGGCGTGTACGGGTCGTCGGCGGCGACGACCGCCAGGACCGGGGCGGTCAGCTTCACCGGCGGGGGGTTTTCCAGGGCGGCGCGGAAATAGGTGTGCGCGGACACACAGTCGTGCCGGTAGGCGGCACCGATGTGCCGGGCGTGCTGCTCGTTCAGTTCCGCGAGTTCGGCGTAGCCGCCGTCCGCGGTCAGCTGTGCCGCGATCCCGGCGTCGCTCCGCCCCGCCAGTTCGGCGATGGCGGTGTTCCGGTCGGCGGCCGTGCCGAGCAGGTGCGCCCCGAGGAACACCCGCGTCACCCGGACACCGCGCTCCTGGAGCCGCCTGGCCGTCTCGACGGCCGGCGCGGTGCCCGAGGAGTGGCCCCACAGCATGACCCGGTTCAGGCCGCGCGCCGTGATCTCGGCGGCGACCTGCTCGGCCACCTGCTCGGTCGACGCGAACGGCTCGGGGGGCGCGGCCAGGTGGTGACCGGGCAGCTCGACCGCGAGGACCGCGATGCCGGTGCCCGCCAACGCGCTCGCCATCGGCTGGTAGTTGACCGCGTTGCCGCCCGCGTAGGGAAAGCACACCAGGGCACACTCCGGCGCACCGCCCGCCGTGGTCAGCGGCTGCAGCAGCTCCGGGCGCCGCCGGGCCGTGCCGTCCAGGAGGGCGGCCAGGTCGGCGAGCACGGGGTGCCGGGTGATGTCCTTCAGGGACACCGCGCGGTCGAGCGCGATGCTGAGCTTGACCGCGGTCAGGGAGGTGCCCCCGGAGTCGAAGAAGTGGTCCGTCCGGCCGATCTGCCGCTCGGGCACCCCCAGCAGCTCCGCCCAGGCCGCCGCCAGCCTCCGTTCGGCCGGGCTGAGCACGCCCTTTCCCGCTGCGTCCGCTTCGGGGGCCGGTGCCGCCCGTTCCGCCGACCCGGTCAGGGCCTTGCGGTCGGTCTTGCCGTTGGCGGTCAGTGGCAGGCTGTCCCGCCAGTGAAACGCCGCGGGGACCATGTAGGCGGGCAGCGCCGCGCCGAGTGCCTCGCGCAGCACCTCCGGCTCGTGCTGCGCGCCGGTGTAGAAGGCGATCAGCTGCTTGCTCCCGCCGGCCCGCTCGGCGACGACCACCGCGCCGTCCCGGACGCCGTCCACCCGCAGCAGACAGTTCTCGATCTCGCCGATCTCGATGCGGAAGCCCCGGATCTTGACCTGGTTGTCCCGCCGGCCGAGGAACTCCAGCTTGCCGCCGGGGTGCCAGCGCCCCCAGTCACCGCCCAGGTAGAGCCGCTCACCGGGCCGGTACGGGTCCGCCCGGTACGCCTCACGCGTCCGCTCGGGATCGTTGACGTACCCCCGGCCCACGCAGACACCGGAGAAGGCGATCAGGCCCGGGGCGCCCAGCGGCACCAGCGACAGATGTTCGTCGACGACGTAGACGCGCACGTTGCCCACCGCACGCCCCAGCAGCACCCGGTCCGGTACGGCGTCCAGGACCTCGTGGTTGGTGTCGTCCGAAGTCTCCGTCAGCCCATAGGCGTTGAGCAGCCTGATCCCCGGCTGGACCGCGAACCAGCGCTGCACCAGCTCCCGCTTCAGCGCCTCCCCGGTCACCGACACGCACCGCAGGTCCGGCAGTGCGCGGGGGTGCTGCTCCAGGTACGAGACCACGACCTCCAGGTAGGAGGGCACGACCTGCGCCACACCGACCCGGCCGCGCTCGAGGGTGTCGAGGAACCGCTCCACGTCCGTGATCACGTCCTGCTCGACCAGCAGGGTCCGGCCGCCGACCAGCAGCGCCGAGATCAGCTGCCACAGGGAGATGTCGAAGCACTGCGGCGCCGTCTGCGCCACGACGCTCCCCTCGCCGATGCCCAGGTCGTCGATCTTGGCGTGGAGATGGTTGAGCATGCCCGCGTGCTCGCACATCGCCCCCTTCGGCTCGCCGGTGGAACCGGAGGTGAAGTAGATGTAGGCCAGCCGGCCGGCGTCGATGGGGAGGCCGAGGTCGCCGTCGTCGTGCGGTTCCGCGTACGCCGCGTCGAGCAGCAGCTTCTCGCATCCGGGCAGGGCGGCCAGCGCCTGGTCGAGGGTGTGGGTGCTGCCGGCCTCGGCCAGGACCAGCCGGCACCCCGCGCGCGACAACGTTGCCGTGATCCGGCCGGCCGGGAAGTGCGGCTCGATCGGCAGGTACGTGCCGCCCGCCTTGAACACCGCCAGCGTCGCCGCCAGCCAGTCGAGGTTGCGCTCGGTGACGACGGCGACCACGTCCTCCGCGCCGAGCCCCCTCGCCCTGAGCGCGCGCGCCAGCCTGTTCGCGCGCCGGTTGAGTTCCCCGTACGTCCACTCCCGCCCGCCGTGCACGGCCGCCACCGCCTGCGGATGGGCCCGTACCCGCTCCTCGAACAGTTCGTGGGCCCGCGCGTCCGGCAGCGGCCGGCGGGGACCGGCCAGGCCCTCCAGCTGCTCGCGCACCTCGTCCGCGGACAGCAGGCTCTGCCGCGTGTGGTCGGCGTGCACGTCCGCCGCCATCGACCGCAGCGCCGCCAGATGGTAGCCGCCGACACGAGCCGCGGCCGTGGCGTCCAGCACGTCCGTGCGGTACCTCAGGCGCAGCATCAGCCGTCCGCCCCGGTCGGACCAGCGCACTTGCAGCACACCGTCGTCGACATGGGCCTCGTCGTCTCCCATGGGACCGAACACGACCTCGTACGACGGCTCCGTCAGCCCCAGTTCCCGGCGCAGCTCCGCCACGGGGAACTCACGGGCCGCCAGGACCTCCGCCTCGGTGTGCTCGGTGGCCGCCACCAGGTCCCGCCAGGACCCGGGGGAGACGGTCAGGCGGCAGGGCAGTGGTTCGCCGTGCACTCCGGCGGTGTACCCGGTCACCACCTCCTGCTCGCCGGACAGCGCGGCCAGCACCTTGGCGTGTGCCGCCAGCAGCAGCGCGCTGATCGGCACGCCCGACCGGCGCACCAGTTGGCGCACCGCGTCCGCCAGGTCGTCCGGGACGGCCGTCTCCAGCTCGGCTGTTCCGGCAGTCCGCTCCTGTGCCCAGCGGGGCACGGCGGTGGCACCGCCGGCGGTCAGCACACGGCTCCAGAACTCCCGGTCCGGCCGGTCCGTCTGCACGCGCGTTCCCATCGCACGTCCTTCCTCAACTCGTGGTCGCTGCACGGGCGTTGGCTGTCGGCGTGGTCCGGCCGGTGCCGCGTGGCCGACTGCCGGCCTCCGGCATGTCCACGGCGGGATTGCCACCCCACTGGGCGTTCGGCGGGACTTCCTCGCCCTTCATGAGGAAGGAGTCGGGTGCCAGCACCGCACCGTCGCCCATGGTCACGCCGTAGTGCACATGGGCGCCGACGCCCAGCGTGCAGCCGGCGCCGAGCGTGGAGCGGTCGGACTTGAAGGTGCCGTCCTCCTGCGAGTGGCACTGGATCTTGCTTCCGGCGTTGAGGGTGCACTCGTCGCCGATGGTGGTGAGGGTCCGCTCGGTCAGGTAGCAGCCGTCGTCGAACACCCTGCGGCCGATGCGCACGCCCAGCAGCCGCCAGACCAGGGCCTTGAAGGGGGTGCCGTTGAAGATGTTGAGGTAGTGGTCCGGCACCTTCCACAGGCGCTCGTGCCACCAGAAGTAGGGGTCGTAGATGGAGCACAACCGGGGCCGCAGCGCGCGGAACGACGCGATGCACCGCTCCACCAGGACGAAGTAGAGGGTGCTGAACGCCAGCGTGACGGCCAGGTATCCGGCGATCACCACGTGTCCGAGCACTCCGTACAGATCCACGGACGCGAGCCCGAACAGCGTGAGGGCGAAGGTGTGCAGCCACCGCGCCCCCAGCATGACGGCCATCGAGCGGAGGTTGTAGCGGTTCTTCGCGGCGAGGCTGCGGCGCAGTGCGTCGCCGGTCCGCAGGTCGTCGAACCGCGCGTCACGTTCCACCGACCGGGGTATCTCGAAGCAGGGCGAGCCGAGGAGCCCCACGTTCTCCCGGACCTCGCCGTCGAGGGGGACCATCACCTTCGTCGCGAGCAGACAGTTGGCGCCCGTTCTGCCGCCCGCGGGATAGGCGATGTTGTTGCCGAGGAAGTTGCGCGGCCCGATCGACGCGGAGGCCAGCCGGAAGGACGTACCGGAGTAGTCGGCGTTGAGGACGGACAGTCCGTCGGCGACCATCGTTCCGCTGCCGACCGAGACGAGGAACGGGGTCTCGTGCTGCACCTCGGTGCCGAAGTTCGACCCGGTCTGCTCGACCCGCGACAGGTCGTATCCGATTCCCTGGAGATAGTGGACGATGTAGGAGCTGTCGCCGAACAGCCAGGCGAAGAACCTGATGTTCGTCATGCGAGCCGTCGCCCGGTGGACCGCGTAGTGGAATCCGTAGAGCGGATAGACCCGGTCCGGCTTGACGACCAGAGCCAGCAGCCGCGGAACGGTGCACAGGGCGGCCAGGCCCAGGACGACGAAGCCGGAGAACAGAACGAGGGAGAGTTCCAGCGCGTCCGGGATGAGCTCGGACCGCTTCAGCGGGGCCATCTGCGGATCGAGGCGGTTGCCGATCGCCGGTACCTCGGTGAACAGCATGTACGCCCCGCCGACGGTCAGCGGTATGTACACGAGGAACAGCTGCACCAGCGTTCCGAAGCCGAACCAGGCCCGGCGGGCCGTCCCGCACCTGGCCGGCGCGACCCGCAGGTAGTCGGTCTGCGTGGGCTCCGCAGGCGAGCCGTGCCAGTGCTCACCGTCCGGAACCGACTGGCCGCGGTGCAGGGCGGAGGCGTGACCGAGCTGTGCGCCGTCGCCCATCGCGGTGTCGATGTCCAGGACCGTCTTCTCGCCGATGTACACGTCCCGGCCGAGGGTGATCCGGCCGGTCTGGATGCGTCCCGCGTGGGCCCGGTAGCCGAGGAGGAACGAATCCTTGCGGATCACCGTGCCGGCGCCGATGGTCAGCAGGTCGGTGCAGACCGGGACGGAGTGCGAGAGGATCGTGACTCCCTTGCCGATGTGTGCGCCGAGGGCCCGCAGGTACAGCACGTACAGCGGTGTTCCGGTGAGGAAGATCATCGGATTCGCGTGCAGCAGTACCTTGACGAGCCAGAAACGCAGATATGTCAGGCCCCAGACGGAGAACTCACTCGGTTTCCAGCGGCCGACGAGAAGCCATTTCGCGGCGACCGGGAAGGCGCACAGAGCGAGGAACCCGATGCCTCCGAAGACAAGTGACCGCAGATAGATGTCGGCCAGGCCCGTACCGCTGGCTATCCACTCGTATCCCGCGGCGGTGGCGAACCCGGAGACAAGGGAGTATCCGAGGAAGACCAGCAACTGGAAGGTGCCGCAGACAAGATGACCCAGCCGCTTTCCGCGCTCCGTCAGGACCGGCGATGTCCTGGACGCAGAGGACGTCAGGGGCGCCGGGGCCGCCGGGGCGGTCGCCGCTTCGCCGGGCGCCGCGGGAACGGCCTCCCCGAGAGCCGCCGTCAGGCTGCGGATGGTCGGATGCCGGTAGATGTCCTTCATGGACGGGGACGGCAGATCGGCTCTTTTCCGTAGACGCGCGCAGAATTGGGCCATGACCAGGGAATTTGCCCCGAGGTCGGTGAAGAAATGACTGTCGACCGGAACCCGCTCGGCGCCCGTGACGTCGGCCAGTGCCTCCGCGAGCCTGCGCTCGGTCTCCGCTATATGGACCTCGGAGGACTGCTCCACCATGCCATCTCCCGGAGAACGTGTGAAACGCCAGTGGCTGGTTCTTTCCTGATCACGAACCGGCAGATTCAGTGTGGCCAGGCAGACGGGAGGCTGCCACTCCGGGTCGATCGCCCTGCGTGTGAAGAATGCTCGAGGGGTGCGTATTCCTTGGTGCCGCGCACGAATGGGGCACACCGCGAATCACCCGAACGGCGGTCCCGGAAGACGCCGCACCCCCGGACCGTACATGTGCGGACCGGAGGGTACGGCGAAGCCGGACGGAATGCTCATCCGTCCGCTTCCGATCTCACCGTGCTGCCATCCGGTGGTCCAGGCGGGCGGTGAGTTCGCGGATCCGAGGTGAGGCGTCCGCCTTGGCGACTTCGCACAGGAATTCGATCTCGCCGGGCAGATCCGTGCCTCCGAGGACCGGGACGGTCGGATCGCCGTGCAGCGGCGGTGCACCGCTTGCCTTGGCCTGTCGCGCCATGCGCAACCAGCAGGCGGTGAGGCGGGCGTCCACCTCGGTGGGGAGTGAATCCTCGTGTTCGAGCCGGGCCCGGATCTGGTCGACCACCGCTTGGGGGACGTAGGCCCGCAGGTCGAGGATTGCGTCACGGATCTCGATCAGTGTCCGGTAGAGCACCAGGTCGAGCGAGTTGAGGTACCGGAGAGAACAGAGTCTGCTTTCGTGGGTCTGCGCCAGTCGGACGCCGGGCACCGCGTCGACCAGGACACGCCAGAGCGGCCAGAGCTTCCGCACGGTGTGCAAGCGCCGGAGCGTCAGCGCCGCCGCCGCCCCGAGGGGCACACAGATCACGCTGGCCCGTGAGAAGTCTCGCGAAGACCCGAATACTGGACGAGCCGGAAGAGCTTGTGGAGACACTTCTCGCACTGGAATTTGCTGAGTGCCGGCCGGGGTAGTCCGGAATTCGCCCCGTGGCGGGCGCAGGCCATCGCCGCACCCAGCGCCCGGTCTCTGTTCAAGTTGGCACCGACGGTACGCCCTCTCTTAGAACTCTATGACGTCGTCCGCCGCGTGAACGGACCGGCAGGCGCCGCAGACGGCCAGTCGAAAGATTCCGGTTCGCGCCTCGTCAAGGAAGTCAGGGAATTCCACCGGCACGCGATCGCCCCGTACTGGCAGCGCATCGCCGGCAGGCTCGCCATCGACCGGGCGGCACGTGGCCAGATCATGCTCAGCGGCGGTATGGAGAAAGTGCTCAGCACGCTGCACTCCGCCGTTCACTGGGAATCGCCGGTCCTCGACGTGCCCGGTGCGGACGCCGAGCTGAAGGTCGGCGACGACGGGCTGCTGCTGGCGCCCTCACTCTTCCTCCATTCGCGGCCCCCCATCCTCCTGAACGAAGTGCCGGGACTCGGCGCGCCGGTGCTCATCTATCCGATTCCAGTGAAGTGGAAGTGGATGGCGGCCATGTGGAACGACGGCCCGGCCGGGGACAACGCGCTCGGCGCACTGCTGGGCCGTACCCGGGCCGCGGTACTGCGGGCCCTCACCGACAGTTGCAGCACCACGGAACTGGGGGCCCGGGTCGGCATCTCCGTGGCGGCGGCCAGTCAGCATGCGGGCATACTGCGCAGTGCCGGCCTGGTCACCACCGTCAGATCGTTCAACACCGTGACGCACACCCTCACCCCGCTCGGCAACGCCCTCCTCTACGAGGAACTCACCGCCTGAGCGGTCCGCCGGCGCGCCTGCAGGGTCCTCGCAGGCGGTCGCGCGCAGCCCGAGGTGACGGCTGGGGGAGTGCCGTCGCTTCGGGTGCGGCATGCCGCCGCGGGCGAGGTCCTGGGCCGGCTGGGGAGTCGGCCGGCCCGGGCTGCCGTGCGGAGCTACGCCAGGCTGAGCGTCACGTTGACGCAGACGCCCACGGCCAGGATGACCAGCAACACCCATGGCCACAGCGGACGTTCCTTCTGGGGCTGCCATGCAGACATCGCGTTTCCTGTTCGCGTGAGGAGTGAAGGGCCGGCGGGTCCAGCGGTTGGCTGCCCGCCGCACAGCGAGGCTAACCGTCGGGGAGCGGGGCCGGTAGTCGGGCTCCCTGCAGTCCGTGGGTGCAGTTCTCTGCACCTTGCGCCCGACCCGCCCCTGCGCACCGGGCTGTGCGGCCTGCGGCGCCGGGGCCGAAGCGGGCGTCCGGCCGGCCGGCGGTCCGACGGCCTCACCCGACTCCTCGAACATCATTCGACCAGCGCTATTTGGTCACTGTGAAAAGACCTGGCGAGGTCCGGCGGGGTGATCTTAAATCAAGCCGTGCTCAGGGTGACGGGGAGTTCCCCTGAGTATTCCCGGACAAGTCGGCATGCCGGTTCCCGCATTGCGGATCCGGCATTTCCTGAGATCACCGTTGTCGCCGAGGCGAAAACGAAGAGCCGCGCTGGCGGTAATGGGGGAAGGTCTAACAGGTGGTCACCAAAACTGCAGAGCCCCGCCGGATATCCGTGTTCGACACCACGCTCCGCGACGGCGAGCAGGCACCCGGAAACGCCATGACGGCGGAGCAGAAACTCGACGTGGCACTGGCGATTCAGAGCCTGGGTGTCGACGTCATCGAGACGGGATTCCCGGCATCCTCGCCGACGGACTTCAAGGCGACCCGCCTGATGTCCGAGCAACTGAACGACGTCCGGCTCGCCTCGTTCTGCCGGGCGGTGCCCAAGGACGTGGAGACAGCGGTAGAGGCCGGTGGCACCGAGCGGCATCAGATCCAGCTCCTGGTCACCGGCAGCGACCTGCACCTGGAGCACAAGCGTGGCATCACCCGCGAGCAGGCGTACGCCGAGGTCCGCGCCGCCATCAAGGCCGCCAGGGAACTCGGCGTCACCGACATCTCCATCGGAGTCGAGGACGCCAGCCGGGGCGAACACGACCTGCTGCGCGGCTACTGCGAGATCGTCACGGAGGCCGGTGCCACGACGGTCGTGCTCGGCGAGACCTCCGGCTGTCTGGTCCCTGCCGAATTCGCCCACCTCACGCATGCCGTACGCCAGTGGCTTCCCGCCGGCACCGTGCTGTCCGTTCACTGCCACGACGACTTCGGCCTCGCCGTGGCCAACACCCTCGCGGGCCTCTCGGCCGGTGCCGACGAGATGCAGGTGACGCTCGGTGGGATCGGCGAGCGCGCGGGCAACGCCGCCCTGGAGGAGCTCGCCGCCGTCCTGCTGTACAAGGCGGAGCACTACGGCTTCACCACCACGATCAAGACCGAGCGGCTGCACGCGGCCTACCGGGTGCTGACCCGGGCCATCTCGATGGAGACGCCGCGCAACAAGGCCATCTTCGGCCAGTACTCCTTCGCCACCCAGGCCGGCATCCACCAGGCCGGGATGCTGGCGCGCCCGGAGACCTACGAATACCTCGAGCCCTCCCGGGTGGGTCGTGAGCGTTCCCTGCTCGTCGGCCGCCACTCCGGCCGCGGCATCCTGGCACACCTGCTCGAGCAGCTCGACGTGCCCGCCACCCCCGAGCTGCTGGACGAGCTGTACCACGACTACATCGCCAGCCGCACCGGCGGCGAGTGCGACGAGCTGCACGTCGTCCGCGCGAGCCTGGCCGAGCGGTTCGCCCAGCCGACCGGGGCCGCCACGCGATGACCGCCACCCTTGCCACGCTCGCCGAGAAGCTGTGGGACAGCCACGTCGTGCACCGTGCCGACGGCGAGCCCGACCTGCTCTACATCGACCTGCACCTGACCCACGAGGCCACCTCACCGCAGGCGTTCGACGGCCTCCGGCTGGCGGAGCGCACCGTGCGGCGCCCGGAGCTGACAGTCGCGCTGGAGGACCACAACGTCCCCACGAACTCGACGGTCATCGAGGACCCGGTCAGCCGCGCCCAGATCGACACCCTGCGGCGCAACTGCGAGACCTACGGCGTGGAGCTCTACCAGCTCGGCCACCGCCGACAGGGCATCGTGCACGTGGTCGGCCCGCAGCTGGGACTCGTGCAGCCCGGCATGGCGATCGTCTGCGGCGACAGCCACACCTCCACGCACGGCGCCTTCGGGGCGCTCGCCTTCGGTATCGGCACGAGCGACGTCGAGCACGTACTGGCCACCCAGTGCCTGGCCATCAGCCGGCCCAGGACCATGGCGGTGGAGTTCACCGGTGACCTGCCCCCGGGTGTGGGCGCCAAGGACCTGATCCTCGCCCTGATCGCAAAGATCGGTGCCAACGGTGCTCAGGGGCACGTCATCGAGTACCGCGGCGCCGCGGTCCGGGCACTGTCCATGGAAGCCCGCATGACGCTGTGCAACATGAGCATCGAGGCGGGCGCCCGAGCCGGCCTGATCGCCCCCGACGAGACCACCTTCGCCTACCTCGAAGGGCGGGCGCACGCGCCGCGCGGTGGCGACTGGGACGCGGCCGTGGCCCACTGGCGCACGCTGCGCACCGACGAGGGCGCCGTCTTCGACCAGACCGTCGAACTGGACGTGTCGGGTCTGAGCCCGCTGGTGACCTGGGGCACCAACCCGAGCCAGGCGGTGCCGCTGAGCGAGCGGGTGCCGGCCCCCGAGACCTTCACCGATCACCTCGAGCGGGCGGCGGCCGAGCGGGCCCTGGCCTACATGGATCTCAAGCCGGGCACCCCGCTGCGCGACGTCCCCATCGACGTGGTCTTCCTCGGGTCGTGCACGAACGGCCGTATCGAGGACCTGCGGGCCGCCGCCGAAGTGCTGCGCGGACGCAAGGTGGCCGGCTCCACCCGGCTGCTCGTGGTCCCCGGCTCCATGCAGGTGCGTGAACAGGCCGAACAGGAAGGCCTGGACAGCGTGTTCCTGGACGCGGGTGCCGAATGGCGGCTGCCCGGCTGCTCGATGTGCCTGGGCATGAACACCGACCGTCTCACCGGGCCGCAGCGCTCGGTGCGCAACTTCCTGCCGGGTCTGGGCCTGACCTGGCAGCAGGCGTTCGGCACCGAGGACCCGGACCAGGTGCGCCGCTACTGCGCCGACAACGGCATCGAGGTCGAGTGGCTGGCCGAGGACCACGTCCAGACCCGGCAGGTGCGCTGGGCGGTGGCCACCCACCCGGAGACCGGCGTGAAGACCTGGTTCAACCACATGACGTTCTTCCACTCCAGCTCGCTGAAGAAGGACCTGGCCGATCTGCTGCTGGAGGAGTACGGGCCCTGGGGCATCCCGACCAACACGTTTCACGCCGACGGGTCGGAGATCTCCCAGGACATCGTCGAGGCACTGCACGCCGGCTACCGCGGGCACCAGCTCGAGGTGTACTGCGGCACCGGCGACGTGCTGATCGTGGACAACCTGAGCGTGGCGCACGGCAGGGCTCCGTTCGTGCCGCCCCGCAAGCTGTTCGTGAGCATGGCCGACGCGCTGTCCTGGGCGCGGCTGCGCCCGGTGGAGCGGACCGCGCTGCCCGGTGGCGGCCCGGCGGGACACACGGGGTGAGGGAGCGGACCGAGTCCGCCACGACGCCGGACGGCGGCCGGACGGCGGCGGCTTCGCCGCGCCCGCTGAGCCGCAACCGCGAGTACAACCTGCTGTGGAGCAGCAACGTACTCTCCCAACTGGGCTCCCAGGCCACCCTGTTCGCCTATCCGCTGCTGGTACTGGCCATGACGGGGTCGGTGTTCCAGGCGTCGCTGGTGGAGTTCGCCGTCGCCGTCTCCCGCATGGTGGCGGGGCTGCCCGCCGGCACGGTGGCGGACCGGATGCCACGCAAGCACGTGCTGCTGGCGTCCGAGGCCGTGCGGGCCCTGGCACTGGGGGCGCTGGCCGCCGCCATCGCCGCCGGGTGGGCGCCGCTCGCCCTGATCCTGGGCGTGGCCGTGGTCGAGGGGGTGAGTACCGCACTGTTCAGCGCCGCCGACCAGGCGTTGTTGCCGCAGGTCGTGCCCCGGTCCCAGTGGTCGTCCGCGGTGGCGCGCAACACCGCGCGCTACTACGTCGCCACGATCACGGGACCCGGTATCGGCGGGGTGCTCTACAACGCGATGCACGTGCTGCCGTTCGCCGGCCAAGCCGGGGCCTCCCTGGCCGCGTTCTGCACCCTGCTGTTCCTGCGGGCCCCCCAGGAGAGGGAGCGGGTCGCAGCCGCCGAGCCAGGGGGCCTGCTGCACCACACGATGACGGGTCTGCGCTGGCTGTGCCGTCACCGCCTGCTGCGGGTCACCGTGGCTCTCACCATGGGCTTCAACGCGGTCTTCAGCGGGCTGCTGCTGGTGGTCATCGGCATGGCGCAGCAGGCGGGGGCCGAGGCCCAGGTCGGGGCGATCGGGACGCTGATGGGTGCCGGGGGCGTCCTGGGCGCCCTGGCCGCGCCCCGGCTGCGGCCGCGGCTGACGCCGTACGCCGCGGTGATGCTGCTGACGTGGGGGGCGAGCGCACTGGTGCCGCTGCTGACGGTGCTGCCCGCCGGGTACGGCTACGGGGCGGTGCTCGGCTGTGTTGCCTTCCTCGCGCCGACCGCGACCGCGATCATCGCCACGCACCAGATGCAGATCACGCCGGACTCGATGCGCGGCAGGCTGGCCGGTGCGATCGGGGTGAGCCTGGGAGCGGCCTCCGCCCTGGGCTCGCTCGCCGGCGGGGCGCTGCTGGAGTTCTCCGGAACGGTGGTCACGGTGCTCGGGGCCACGGCGGCCCTGGTGCTGCTGGCCCTCCTGGCCACGGTCAGCAGCGCCATCCGTGATCTCGCCCCGCGTGGCACACCCGAACCGGCAACGGAATGAGCGGCCGGGCCCGTGCTCACGGTGCCCGGCCCTCGCCCGTCCTCCCGGTCCTGGGCCCGGTCGTCACATTCCCGTCTGCCCCGCGACGCGGCCTTGGCTCAGTTGTCCCGGGAGTCGATGGAGTTGAGGTAGGCGAGCACGGCGCGTACCCGCCGGTGGCCGCCGTCCGTGGCCGGCAGCCCGAGCTTGCTGAAGATGTTCCCGATGTGTTTGTTCACCGAGGTCTCCGCGATGAACAGCAGCTTGGCGATGGTGGTGTTGCCGTGGCCCTCCGCCATCAGGGAGAGCACCTCGCGCTCGCGTGAACTGAGCGCGTCCAGCGGGTCGTTGCGCACCCTGCGCACCATCAGCTGGGAGATCACCTCGGGGTCCATGGCGACCCCTCCGCCCGCGACCCGCTCCAGCGCCTGCAGGAACTCCTCCACCCGCCCCACACGGTCCTTGAGGAGATACCCCACACCGGAGGCGACGTGGGCCAGCAGCTGCGCGGCGTAGGCGTGCTCGACGTACTGGGACAGCACCAGGACCGGCAGATCCGGCAGCTTCTCCCGGGCCGTGACCGCCGCGCGCAGTCCCTCGTCCCGGTAGGTCGGGGGCAGCCGTACATCCAGGACGGCGATGTCCGGCCGGTGCTGCAGGAGCGTGGGCAGCAGACTGTCGCCGTCCTCCACCGCCGCGCAGATCTCATGGCCCACACCCGTCAGCAACAGCGACAAGCCCTCCCGCAGCAAGGCGTTGTCCTCGGCGATCACGATCCGCACGGCAGCTCCACTCGAAGTACTGTCGGTCCTCCGGGAGGGCTGTGCAGCTCGGTGATGCCGTCGAAGGCCGCGACGCGGCGCTTGATGCCACGGATCCCGCTGCCGGAGCCGGTCGTCGCTCCACCCCGCCCGTTGTCCCAAACGGAGATATGAATCCTGCTCTCGGTGGTGCGCAGCCGCACCTGACTGCTCTCGGCCCCGCTGTGCTTGGCCACGTTCGTCAGCGCCTCGGAGATGACGAAGTACGCCGCGGCCTCCACCGCGGCGGGCGCCCGTGCCCCCCTGGTCTCGTACTCGAGGTCCAGCTCGGTGGGGATCTGGCAGGACGCCACCAGCGCGCGGGCCGCCTCGGCCAGGCCGTGGTCGACGAGCACCGGCGGATAGATGGAGCGGACCGCGACGCGCAGCGACTGCACGGCCTGGTCGGTCAGGTCGCGTGCCTGGTCGATCATCTCGGGCAGCCGTTCCGGGCTGTCCTTGAGAGCCTGCTTCATCAGCGCCAGCCGCAGCGAGACCGACACCAGTCCGGCCTGTGCCCCGTCGTGCAAGTCCCGTTCGATGCGGCGCAGTTCCGCCGCATGTGCCTCCAGTGCCTCGGCGCGGGAGATGGTCAGCTCCTCGACGCGCTTGGCGAGAGAGGCCCTGCGCTTGCGCGGTTTGAGCAGTGCCCAGGTCATCAGGGCGTGCAACTGGGCGCACCAGGGCAGCAGATAACCGGCGAGCAGGCCGTAGGCCAGGCCGGCGAAGGAGGCCCCCAGCGCGGCCCCCCACGAGTCGATGTTCCAGATCATCAGCTGCGCGGGCTGGGGAACCACCTGCCACCACAGGGGGATGGTCAGCCAGCTGATGGACCCCAGGCACAGTCCGATGGCCATGGTGCCGCCGAGCGTGCCCAGCAGGGCGTGCGACAGCAGCCACAGCAAGTCGGTGTAGGTGGCCTTGTCGGTGAGCATCACCTGGGCGCGGACCAGTACCTTGCCCTCGGCCTCACGGTAGGACGACGGGATGTCGCAGCCCAGCCAGTGCCCCGCGCGCCGACGGTGGGCGTCGGCCCCCCGCCGTAACCGGGCCAGTGAGAACGGCAGCAGGCGCAGCCCGGGGCCCACCAGGCTCAGGACGAACACGGCGATCAGGGCGTATAAGCTGACGAAGGCCACTACCGCGGTGCCGCCGATGGCCACGAGGTATCTCACGGCCATGACGAAACGCTGGACGAAGTCCTGCCGTGTGGTCGCTCGGGTCAACCCGCGGCGAACCGGCCGCTGGGGAACGCCATCCATCTCCGCCCGGCCTCCCACACTCCCTGTGCTTCGCCACGCTACCACTGCGGATCCCGGTGATCACCAGGCGTCGCCACCCCACGGACAGGGGGGCAGTCAGCTGCACCTTTTGAACTGCAGCAAACATCATGGTCCTGCCGGATCGGGACGCCTAGCGTGGGTCCCGCATGTCATATGAGGTGGGGAAGGGAGACGCGCTGTGGCGCACGGCGAGGCCACCAGGCGGCAGTTCGATGGCGGGACACCGGGGACTGCGGCCGCAGACGGGGCCGCAGGGCCGGGCTCCCAGAGCCGCTGGGCGGTGGAGTTACGGTCGGTCAGCAAGACCTACGGCCGGGGAGCGGGGGAAGTCGCTGCGCTGCGCGAACTCAGCATCACCTTCGAACGGGGGTCGTTCACCGCGGTCATGGGCCCGTCGGGCGCCGGCAAGAGCACCTTTCTGCACTGTGCGGCGGGACTGGACCGGCCGACGTCCGGCTCGGTGCGGCTGGGCGGCAACGACCTGGCGGCACTGGACGAGGCGCAGCTGACCATGCTGCGCCGCGAGCGGGTCGGCTTCATCTTCCAGGCGTACAACCTGCTGGGCTCCCTGACCGTGGCGGAGAACATCACGCTGCCCCTGCTGCTCGCCGGGCGCTCGGTCGAGCCGGCCTGGCTGGAGCACGTGGCACGTCGTGTCGGGCTGTCCGACCGGATGCGGCACAGGCCGGCACAGCTCTCCGGCGGTCAGCAGCAGCGGGTGGCCATCGCCCGGGCGCTGGTCACCCGGCCCGAGGTGATCTTCGCCGACGAGCCGACCGGTGCGCTCGACAGCCGCACCGGGCGGCAGGTGCTCGCCCTGTTGCGGGAGATCGTGGACCGGGAGGGCAACACCGTGGTCATGGTGACCCACGACCCGGTCGCCGCCTCCTTCGCGCAGCGCGTGGTGTTCCTGGCGGACGGCGCCTTCGCCGAGGTGATGGAGTCCCCGACCCCCGAGCGGGTGGCCGCGCGGATGACTCGCCTCGAGGAGTGGTGAACCGATGGTGTTCAAGCTCGTCCGCATGACCTTGCGGGAACGCAAGGCGGGACTCGTCGGGGCGTTCGTGGCTCTGGTCGGGGCATCGATGCTGATCACCGCGTTCGGCATCCTGCTGCAGTCGGGCCTCGGCTCGGGGGTCCCCACCCAGCGCTACGCCGGGGCCCAGGTGGTGGTCGGCGGCAAGCAGTCGTTCAAGGTCACCGAGG
The DNA here is from genome assembly GCF_055603265.1 of Streptomyces sp. NPDC037288. Lineage (NCBI taxonomy): Bacteria > Bacillati > Actinomycetota > Actinomycetes > Kitasatosporales > Streptomycetaceae > Streptomyces > Streptomyces sp. NPDC037288. Next base: position 59,826 of record NZ_JBVJVY010000027.1, on the reverse strand, counting down.
GCAAGACCAAGAAGAAGCCGCTGTCCCAGCCCGCGCCGCTGAACAGCAAGGTGGCCGACGAGGTGGCCGCGGTCAAGGGCGTCAGGCGGGCGGTGCCGGACGTCAGCTTCCCCGCCCGGGTGGTGAACGAGGACGGCGGGCTGGACTCCGGTGGCGGTGAGCAGCCGTCGGCCGGCCACAGCTGGTCCAGCGCCGTGCTGGGCCCCTTCACGCTGGAGCGGGGGCGGGCGCCGCGGCAGGCCGGCGAAGTGGTGCTGGACGCGGGGCTGGCCGAGCGTGTGAAGGTGTCCCCGGGACAGCGGGTGAAGCTGGCGACCACCCAGAACGCGCGGGAGTTCCTGGTCACCGGTGTGGCGTCGCTGCCGGGCGCGGACGGGCCGTTGCGCTCGGCGGCGGTGTTCTTCAGCGACGCCGAGGCCACGGCTCTCTACGGCCACCCCGGCCGGATCGACGCGGTCGGGGTGCTGGCCGCGCCGGGTACCGACCCGGATGAGCTGGCGGACCGGCTCGACGACCGGCTGGCCGATTCCGGCGCCCAGTTGTACCTGGGCGACGACCGCAGTCAGGTGGAGTTCCACGACGTGGCCTCGGCCCGCTCCGACCTGACGGAGCTGGCGGCCTCGCTCGGCGCGACGGTCGTACTGATCGCGATGATCGTGGTGGCCAGCACCCTCGCCCTCAACGTGCACCAGCGACGCCGTGAGCTGGCCCTGTTGCGGGCCGTCGCGGCCACCCCGCGTCAGGTGTACAAGATGATGGCGGCCGAGGTCCTGCTGGTGTCCCTCGTGGCGTCGGTGATCGGGTGTCTGCCGGGCATCGTGGTGGCCAAGATCATGCGGAGCGCGCTCAGTCTGATCGGCATGGTGCCGAAGGACTTCGCGTTCTCCTACGGTCCGCTTCCTATGCTGGTCGCCGTCTTCGCGTCCGTGCTCGCCGCCGAGGTGGCCGCGGTCGGGGTCGCCCGCAAGGCGGTGGCGATCCGGCCGGTGGAGGCCATGGGCGAGGCCCAGATCGAACAGGCGAAGCTGGGGCGCGGCCGCGCCTTCTTCGGTGTGCTGCTGTTCCTGCTCGGTGTCGCGGCGTCGCTGCTGCCCCTGTTCTTCGGCAGCGTCTTCGCGGTGGCCGGCGCGGGCACCGGCGGGCTCGTCATGATCATCGCCCTTCTGCTGCTGGCCCCGCCGGTGGTGAGCCTGGCGAGCCGGCTGATGGCCGGTCCGGTCCGCAGGCGCACGGGGCCGCACGGCTATCTGGCGGTGGCCAACACCCGGGCCAACGCTCGGCGGCTGGCGGCCGGTATCGGGCCGCTGACCCTGGCGATCGGCTTCGCGCTGGTCCAGCTGTGCATTCCGACGACGACCGCGGCAGCGGCCCAGGACCAGGCCAAGGCGGGCATCGTGGCCGACTTCACGCTGCAGGGCGGGCCCGGCGGGCCGCCACTGGGCGTGGTCCAGGACGCCGCGTCGGTGCCGGGGGTCGCCGCGACCACGGGTGTCGTACGGGTCGAACTGCACGCCTCCCGGAAGGTGCTGGGCTCACCGGAGATCTTCAAGTACCAGGCCCAGGGTGTCACTCCCGGCGGAGTGGACAAGACCATGGACCTGGGCGTCACCGAGGGCAGCCTGACGAAGCTGCGCGGTGACGTGGTGGCCGTCAGCGGCGGCGCGGCCAGCACCCTCGGCGCGCACGTGGGCGACCGCGTCCGGTTGAACCTCCCGGACGGTTCCGAGGCCAGGCCCGTGGTCGTCGCGGTCTACGAACGGGGCCTGGGCTTCGGCGATGTGACCCTGCCCCAGGACACGTTGCTGGCCCACAGCGTCCGCCAGGTGGAGGACGCGGTGTTCGTCAGGACCGTCGCGGGCGCCGACAAGGGGAAAGTGGCCAAGGCGCTGCGCGGCCTGGCCGATCGGTACCCGGGCCTGGAGGTGCTGGACAAGGGCGGCCTGTCGGCGGCGCAGCAGGAACAGGCCACCTCGTCGGTGCTGACCAGTGCTCTCCCGCTGGCGCTGGTCTTCGGCTACCTCGCCATCTCGGTGGCCAACACCCTGGTGCTGGCGACTCTGGGCCGCGTACGGGAGTTCTCCCTGCTGCGGCTGGTGGGGGCGCCGACGAGTCAAGTGGTGCGGATGATGCGGGTGGAAGCGGGGATGGTGGTGGCCATCGCGGTGGTGGTGGGAACGGTGGTGCCGTTGCTGCCGCTGGTCACGGTGAGCCTGGGGCTCACGGGGTCGCCGCTGCCCCGCATCCCTGTGCTGATGTATCTGGGCATCGTCGCCGTGACCGCCCTCATCGGGCTGACCGCGATCCTCCTGCCCACCCGGCTCGCTCTGCGCACCCGCCCGGTGGAGGGCATCGGTTTGCGCGAATAGCCGCCCGCCGGCACGGCGCGGGCCCGTGGTGCGTCTCCCGGACGCACCACGGGCTTTTCGCGTGCGCCGGCCGCGCAGCCCACGGTGAATCTCCTCTTCCCGGCGCAGGCGGATGTCAACCAGCGTTTTTCACAGTTGACTTAAGGACGCTGACCGGCGGAAAACGTCGGTGTTAGCCTTCAGGAAACAAGTCGATCTTCCCGAGCCGCGGTCCACAGTACGTAAGGAATTCGCGGCCGTTCCAGGCTGTCTGCTGCCCGTCACAGAAAGCAGAGTAGAGGGGGGTTCACTGGTGTCACAAGAACTTGTGGCCCAATTCCGCCGAATGACTGCGGAGTTCGGGGTTCCACGCGCCCAGCTCGCACTGCTCGACGGCACCGCGGTGGAGGTGGCCCACGCCGGCGGGCCGGAGGCGGCGGCACTGCGCTTTCCCTTCGCCTCCGTCACCAAGCTGTTCACCGCCACGGTGGCGCTGCAACTCGTCCGCGACGGTGACCTCGCACTGGACACGGCTGTGGGGCAGTACGGCGACGAGTTCGCGACCGCCCCCAACGGCCTGGGGGCGACGGTGACCCTGCGGCACCTGCTGAGCCACACCAGCGGCCTGGTCTGCGACCTGGACGGCGATGACCGGACCACGCGCGGTTTCGTGGCCGCCGCCGGCAAGCCGGACCTGCTGTTCCCGCGGCCGCGTACGTCATCTACACCTCCGGCTCGACCGGCAGGCCCAAGGGCGTGGTCGTCGGTCGGCGGGCGCTGGCCAACTTCCTGTCCTCGATGGCCGAACTGCTGCCCCTGACCCCCGCCGACGTGTGGACGGCGGTCACCACCGTCGCCTTCGACATCGCGGCCCTGGAGCTGTACCTGCCGCTGACCAGCGGGGCCACGCTGGTGCTGGCCGACCGCGAGGCCGTCCTCGACCCGCAGGCCCTGGCGGGCCTGATCACCGCCACCGGCACCACGGTCATGCAGGCCACCCCCAGTCTGTGGCAGGCGCTGTGCGAGCAGCAGCCCCAGGCCGTGCGGGGGCTTCGGATGGCCGTCGGCGGCGAGGCGCTGCCCGCCGACCTCACGCGGACCATGCGGTGCCGAGGCCGTCAACCTCTACGGTCCGACGGAGACCACGATCTGGTCCACCGCCGCCCGGCTCGACGACCGCCCCGGCGCCCCGGCCATCGGCCGGCCCATCGCCAACACCCGCGTCTACGTTCTGGACGCCACGCTGCGGCCGGTGCCCACCAGAGTGGCCGGCGACCTGTACATCGGCGGGACCGGCGTCGCCCACGGCTACCAGGGGCGGCCCGGCCTCACCGCGGAGCGCTTCGTGGCCGACCCCTTCTGCGATGAGCCGGGCGCGCGGCTGTACCGCACGGGCGACGCGGCCCGCTGGGCCGCCGACGGCAACCTGGAGTTCCTCGGCCGCAGCGACCACCAGGTCAAGGTCCGCGGCTTTCCGTATCGAACTCGGCGAGATCAAAGCGGTACTGGAGCGGCACGCCGACGTGTCCAAGGCGGTCGTCGTCGTCAGGGAACTGCGTCCGGGCGACGTGCGGCTGCTGGCCTACACCGTTCCGGCCGTCACCCGGATCCCGCCCGGCTGCGGGAGCACGTAGCGTCGGCGCTGCCCGACTACATGACACCGGCCGCGGTCATACCCCTGGCAGAGCTGCCGCTGACCCCCAACGGCAAAGCCGACCGCGCCGCACTCCCGGCGCCCGTCCTGGAACCGGCCGCCACCCGGCGCGCGCCCCGCGTCGCCCGCGAGGAACAGCTGCACACCCTGTTCTGCGAGGTGCTGGGCGTCGACGCGATCGGCATCGACGACGGCTTCTTCGACCTGGGCGGGCACTCCCTGCTCGCCACCCGGTTGGTCAGCCGTATCCGGGCCGAGCTGGACAGCGAGGTATCCGTCCGCACCCTGTTCGAGGCCCCGACGGTGGCCGCGCTCGCTCAGCGCCTCGGCGGCTCCCACGCCGGACCCGGCCCGCGGCGGACCGGACGCGGCGGGCCGCTGCCGCTGTCGTACGGACAGCAACGGCTGTGGTTCCTGCACGAGTACGAGCCCGGGGGCATCGAGTACAACTCGCCGCTCGCGCTGCGGCTGACGGGCGCACTGGACCCCGGGACCGCCGAGGACGCGCTGCGGGCGCTGGTCGCCCGCCATGAGGTGCTGCGCACCACCTTCGACGTCGCCGACGGCCAGGGAAGGCAACGGGTGCACGACGCCGCCCCGGTGCCGGTGCGGTGCCTGAACCTCTCCGCGCGCCCGGTGTCCGAGCGCGACCGGGATCTGGACCGGCTGCTGCGCGAGTACGCGGCCCGTCCCTTCGACCTGCGGCGCGGGCCGCTGCTGCGGGTGGTGCTGGTGCGCCTGTCCGAGCGGGAGCACGTCCTGCTGCTGGACATGCACCACATCATCAGTCGTCTGCACTCCCGCACCGGACCGGATGCCGCCGCACCCCCGTTCCGACCCGCATCCACTCAGGCCGGGCAGGGGGCGGCGGCATCCGGTGGTCAGATGTCCCGGAAGATCTCGATCTGCGCCCCGACCGAGTTCAGCCGCTCGGCGAGATCCTCGTAACCCCGGTTGATGACGTACACGTTGCGCAGGACCGAGGTGCCCTCCGCCGCCATCATCGCCAGCAGGACGACCACGGCGGGGCGCAGGGCGGGCGGGCACATCATCTCGGCGGCGCGCCAGCGGGTCGGCCCCTCGACCAGCACCCGGTGCGGGTCGAGGAGTTGCAGCCGGCCGCCGAGGCGGTTGAGGTCGGTGAGGTAGATCGCCCGGTTGTCGTAGACCCAGTCGTGGATGAGGGTCTGGCCCTGGGCGACCGCCGCGATGGCCGCGAAGAACGGGACGTTGTCGATGTTCAGGCCCGGGAACGGCATCGGGTGGATCTTGTCGATCGGCGCCTCCAGCTTGGAGGGCCGGACGGTCAGGTCCACCAGCCGCGTACGGCCGTTGTCCGCGAAGTACTCGGGGCTGCGGTCGTGGTCGAGGCCCATCTCCTCCAGGACCGCCAGCTCGATCTCCAGGAACTCGATCGGCACCCGGCGCACCGTCAGCTCGGACTCGGTCACCACGGCGGCGGCCAGCAGGCTCATCGCCTCGACCGGGTCCTCGGATGGGGAGTAGTCGACGTCGACGTCGATGTTCGGCACGCCGTGCACGGTGAGCGTGGTGGTGCCGATGCCTTCGACCTTGACACCGAGGGCCTCCAGGAAGAAGCAGAGGTCCTGGACCATGTAGTTGGAGGAGGCGTTGCGGATGACCGTCACGCCGTCGTGCCGGGCGGCGGCCAGCAGCGCGTTCTCGGTCACGGTGTCGCCGCGCTCGGTCAGCACGATCGGGCGGTCGGGGCGGACCGTGCGGTCGACCCGCGCGTGGTACTGGCCCTCGGTGGCGGCGATGTCCAGACCGAACCGGCGCAGCGCGATCATGTGCGGTTCGATGGTCCGCGTGCCCAGGTCGCAGCCGCCGGCGTAGGGCAGTTTGAAGTGGTCCATGCGGTGCAGCAGCGGGCCGAGGAACATGATGATGGAGCGGGTGCGCACGGCGGCGTCCGCGTCGATCGCCGCCATCTCCAGCTCGGCGGGCGGCACCAGCTCCAGGTCGACGCCGTCGTTGATCCAGCGGGTGCGCACACCGATGGAGTTCAGGACCTCCAGAAGGCGGTACACCTCCTCGATCCGCGCGACCCGGCGCAGCACCGTGCGCCCCTTGTTGAGCAGCGAGGCGCACAGCAGCGCCACACAGGCGTTCTTGCTGGTCTTCACGTCGATGGCACCGGACAGCCGGCGGCCGCCGACGACGCGCAGATGCATCGGACCCGCGTATCCCAGCGACACGATCTCGCTGTCCAGGGCTTCACCGATTCGGGCGATCATCTCAAGGCTGATGTTCTGGTTCCCGCGCTCGATGCGGTTGACCGCGCTCTGGCTGGTGCCGAGCGCCTCCGCCAGCTGCGTCTGTGTCCAGCCTCGGTGTTGCCGGGCGTCACGGATGAGCTTGCCGATGCGTACGAGGTAGTCGTCTGCCATGAGGTTCAGGTTATCTCAGATATGAGATGGCGCCTGTTGGGGGGTCCATTCGGGTGACACGGGTGACGGACCGTCAGTGCCGCCTGGTGCGGCGGCAGCCCGCGACCCGGAAAGATCCGGGCAAATCAGCCGATGTCGCATGACACTCGGTTACCCGGGCAACCCCGGTCCACGCGTGCCCCTCTCAGTCCCCGAAGGGGGATACACATGGGGATCCACATGAGGACCGGGATGCGCCGCCACCTCGTCGCCGTGCTGCTCGTCGGCTGTTGCGCGCTCGTCTCCTGCGGTACGCGGCACGCGGACGCGGCGCGGGACGGCTCGCCGGCGCCGCGAGCGACCGTGACCGACGGCATTTGCGACATCGAGCGGGGGGTTCCGGACACCACGGACGACGACCAGGAGCTTCCGGACACGACGTCCGACGATCAGGAGCTCCCGGACACCACCACCGACGACCAGGGGCTCCCGGACACCACGGACGACGACCAGGAGCTTCCGGACACGACGTCCGACGATCAGGAGCTCCCGGACACCACCACCGACGATCAGGGCGGCCAGGAGCTCCCCGACACCACCACCGACGACCAGGGGCCGTCCGTGGGCGACACCACGGAGGACGGCGCGGGCGTGCCGGGGGACGGTCCGCACCGCTGGTTCTCGATGGCCCGCGAATTCCGCGCGTACCTGACGGCGAGCGCGCCGAAGGGGGACGCCGCCGTCGCCGCCCATGTCACAAGGGTCTGCGTCCGCACGCCCGATGACAGCGGTCGCACGGAGGCGAAGGTGTGGGTCGACTACGGCGTGTGGCAGGACGACGAGCTGCACCGCGCCGCCACGGCGTTCGCCCACTGGCGGCGGTCCGTGTACGGCGACCACGGCCACGTGACCGTCCTGGCCCCCGCCAAGATGGACGCCGATCTGAGCTGGTAGCCGCCGTTCGGGCCGGTCCGGAGTGCGTGCCGGGCCGGTGTCCGGTCTCAACGAAGCTAGTCGACCCGATCGCGTTGACCTGCGTGGACTGGATGGGGTGAGACGGCCGTCATGGTGTTTGGAGGGGTCCAGCTGGGCCCGACCGCCGGCTTGGAATCGCTCTGCCCTCGGCGCCAGGCCCTTCCGGCCGAATGCGGCCTCGGGGAGCGATGGAACAGTGGTTGGCGTTGAGCATGGACCGACGTCATGGACGCCGTTGACGGCGGGCGTTCCCGCCGGTTACCCGTGCTTGTCCGGTTCGGCGTCGGCGAAGGCGCGGTATCCGCCGAGATCTCGGGCTGGGCGAGGACGTCGCCGCGGTGTACGACTCGGAACGGACCCGGGGCCATCATCGGATGCTGATCCGCCGGCGTAGCGAGGTCGTGTCGGACGTTCGGCAAGACCGCCGTCGTCATCACCGCGAAGTCCGCCGGGCGCAGGGTCTTCGGCCTCGCCACCGCAGGCGTCCGTCTCGCTTGACCTCTTGCGCGTCAGTCCGGCAGCCAGTGCAGCTCGTGCGCCAGGGTTTTGGCGACGGCACGGATGCGGCGGTGTAGCGGCGACTGCTCGCGTGGGAGGACCAGGTGGATCGTCAGGCTGGGCGCGCCCCGCAGCGGTCGCCAGGTGAGACCGGCCGGTTGTGCCGTGACCGCGGCTTCTCCGGCCGGGGCGAGGGTGACCCCGTCGCGCAGGTCGCGCTGAGACATGTCGAAAGAGACTGCGGGCGTGTGGAATCGGGGGTGTGGTCGGGTGTCTCGGAACAGTGCGGACAGCTGATCGTGGACCACGGGGTTGGCCGCACGGTCCGGGAGTCGCAGCGGATACGCGGCCGCGTCGGCGATCTCGATCTCCGGGTGTTCGGCCAGCGGATGGTGCTGCGCCAGCTGGACCCCGATGCGCGCACGCCGCAGCAGGAACCGGCGCACGCCACGGCCCGGCTGTTCACCGCGGGTGATCCCGGCATCGATGCGGCCGTCGGCGACCGCGGGGGAGATCTCCGGTGTCGCCATCGGGACCGCGCCGACCTCGAGTCCGCTGTTGCCGCGAATCAGCCTGTCCACCAGGGCCGGTGCCGTCTCGGCCCCGGCGCTGAGGCTGTATCCGATGCGCACCGTGCCCAGTTCACCGGCCGCCGCGCTCCGGGCGGTGTCCCATGCCCGGTCCAGCGCCGCCAGCGCGGGCGGCGCGGACTCCGCCAAAGCCGCACCGGCCGTGGTCAATACGACGCTACGCGTGTTGCGGACCAGCAGGGCCGTACCGAGTTCCGCCTCCAATCGGCGCATCCGGGCGCTGAGTGCGGGCTGTGCGATACCGATCCGTGCGGCCGCGCGGGTGAAGTTCAACTCCTGCGCCAGCACCAGGAAGTACCGCAGGCTCACCGTATCCGGCGCCACGTGCCCTCCCCGCCGACTGATAACGATCCGTTCTGAGTCTATCCCGTACCGGTCTTTCCCTCGCCCGCACATCAAGCCCTAACCTGCGGATATGACGATTCAACTGACCGCAGTACCCGTCGCCGGGATCGATCGATCTGAGGGTCAATTCGAAGTCGGACGTGTCCGGCCGAACGCGGGAGGTTTCCATGGCTAAGGGCTACTGGGTCAGTGTCTACCCCGACATTTCCGACCCTGAGAGGCTGACTGCCTACGGCGATCTGGCCCGTCCGGCTGTCCAGGCTGGGGGCGGGCGCGTCCTGTCCCGTGGCGGTCGAGTCGTCGCCCATGAGGCCGGAATCACGCAACGCGTCGTTCTGATCGAGTTCGACAGCTTTGAACAGGCCGTCGCGGCATACGAGAGCGAGGCATACCGGAAGGCGCTGGTGGCCCTCCCCGACGGCGTCGAGCGCGACTTCCGCATCATCGAAGGCACCGACTGACCGGCGGTCAGGCAGGCGCCTCTTGATGCCCAGGTAGCGGCAGGACGCCCGGAAGCTGTGTGAGACGAACACTTTGCCGTGGTCGCAGACGATCGTCTCCGGAACGATCACCAGGTGGGCGGCTGCGTGCTCCAGGCGTTCGTAGATGCTCAGCAGCCGCCGGTGCGGCAGTACCGATCGGGACATCCGGAGGGCATCCGACCAGCCTGGACGCATTGCCTCTGGGGTGACGCTGCGGGGACGAGGCCGATCACCGCAGCGGTGCTGCGGCCCGCCACGAAGGCCGCGGATGCCTCCGCCTGATGCCGCTGGCCGTCACCCGGTGTCCCGCCGCCGTCAGCTCGGCGGCCTTGGCTCGCTCACGCTGCGCCGGGGTCCTCGATGGGATGAGAGCGGACAGCCGGGTTGGGCATGACCATCCAGCGCCCATGTACTAGAGTTATCTCGACATCGAGATATCTGCCGAGGCGCACCGTAGCCGCCACTCCAGTAAGGCTTGCCTAACTTAGCCTGACCTTACCGGATCGGCCAACCTGGCGTGGCGGCACGATTGACGGTGGTACGCGCACATCAATGAAGGAGACTGTCGTGTCGGCGAACAGCTTCGACGCCCGCAGCACGCTGCAGGTGGGCGACGAGTCGTACGAGATCTTCCGGCTGGACAAGGTGGAGGGCTCGGCCCGCCTGCCGTACAGCCTCAAGGTCCTGCTGGAGAACCTGCTCCGCACGGAGGACGGCGCGAATATCACCGCCGACCACATCCGCGCGCTCGGCACCTGGGACTCGCAGGCCCAGCCCAGCCAGGAGATCCAGTTCACGCCGGCCCGCGTGATCATGCAGGACTTCACCGGCGTGCCCTGCGTCGTGGACCTCGCGACCATGCGTGAGGCCGTCAAGGAGCTCGGCGGCGACCCCGCCAAGATCAACCCCCTGGCCCCGGCCGAGCTGGTCATCGACCACTCGGTCATCGCCGACAAGTTCGGCACCAGCGACGCCTTCAAGCAGAACGTCGAGCTGGAGTACGGCCGCAACAAGGAGCGTTACCAGTTCCTGCGCTGGGGCCAGACCGCCTTCGACGAGTTCAAGGTCGTCCCGCCGGGCACCGGCATCGTCCACCAGGTGAACATCGAGCACCTCGCCCGCGTGGTCATGGTCCGCGACGGCAAGGCCTACCCGGACACCCTGGTCGGCACCGACTCCCACACCACGATGGTCAACGGCCTCGGCGTCCTCGGCTGGGGCGTCGGCGGCATCGAGGCCGAGGCCGCCATGCTCGGCCAGCCGGTCTCCATGCTCATCCCGCGCGTCGTCGGCTTCAAGCTCACCGGCCAGCTGCCCACCGGCACCACCGCCACCGACCTCGTGCTCACCATCACCGAGATGCTCCGCAAGCACGGCGTGGTCGGCAAGTTCGTCGAGTTCTACGGCGAGGGTGTGGCGGCCACGAGCCTCGCCAACCGCGCCACCATCGGCAACATGTCCCCGGAGTTCGGCTCCACCGCCGCGATCTTCCCGATCGACGACGAGACCCTGAACTACCTGCGCCTGACCGGCCGCAGCGACCAGCAGGTCGCCCTCGTCGAGGCCTACGCCAAGCAGCAGGGCCTCTGGCTGGACCCGAAGGCCGAGCCGGACTTCTCCGAGAAGCTCGAACTGGACCTGTCCACGGTCGTCCCGTCCATCGCCGGCCCGAAGCGCCCGCAGGACCGCATCGTCCTCGCCAACGCCGCCGAGCAGTTCAAGCAGGACGTCCGCAACTACGTCGACGACGTCGACGAGGCGGGCAAGGAGTCCTTCCCGGCCTCCGACGCCCCGGCCGTCCACCCCAACGGCTTCCCGTCCAACCCGTGCCAGGTCACCGCCCCCGACGGCACGACCTACGAGCTGGACCACGGTGCGGTGACGGTCGCGGCCATCACCTCCTGCACCAACACCTCCAACCCGTACGTCATGGTCGCCGCCGCCCTGGTGGCCAAGAAGGCGGTGGAGAAGGGCCTGACCCGCAAGCCGTGGGTCAAGACCACCCTCGCCCCGGGCTCGAAGGTCGTCACCGACTACTTCGACAAGGCCAACCTCACCCCGTACCTGGACAAGGTCGGCTTCAACCTCGTCGGCTACGGCTGCACCACCTGCATCGGCAACTCCGGCCCGCTGCCGGAGGAGGTCTCCAAGGCCGTCAACGACCACGACCTCGCGGTCACCTCGGTCCTGTCCGGCAACCGGAACTTCGAGGGCCGGATCAACCCGGACGTCAAGATGAACTACCTGGCGTCCCCGCCGCTGGTCGTCGCGTACGCCATCGCGGGCTCCATGAAGGTGGACATCACCCGCGACGCCCTGGGCACCGACCAGGACGGCAACCCGGTCTACCTGAAGGACATCTGGCCCTCCGAGGCCGAGGTCAACGACGTCGTCGCCAACGCCATCGGCGAGGACATGTTCTCGAAGTCCTACCAGGACGTCTTCGCGGGCGACGCCCAGTGGCAGTCCCTCCCGGTCCCGACCGGCAACACCTTCGAGTGGGACACCGAGTCCACCTACGTCCGCAAGCCCCCGTACTTCGAGGGCATGGGCATGGAGCCGGCCCCGGTCGAGGACATCGCCGGCGCCCGGGTCCTCGCCAAGCTCGGCGACTCGGTCACCACCGACCACATCTCCCCGGCCGGTGCCATCAAGGCCGACACCCCGGCCGGCCAGTACCTCACCGAGCACGGTGTGGAGCGTCGTGACTTCAACTCCTACGGCTCCCGCCGAGGCAACCACGAGGTCATGATCCGCGGCACGTTCGCCAACATCCGCCTGCGCAACCAGATCGCGCCGGGCACCGAGGGCGGCTACACCCGCGACTTCACCCAGGACGGCGGCCCGGTGTCGTTCATCTACGACGCCTCGCAGAACTACCAGGCCGCCGGCATCCCGCTGGTCGTCCTGGCCGGCAAGGAGTACGGCTCCGGCTCGTCCCGCGACTGGGCCGCCAAGGGCACCGCCCTCCTCGGCGTCAAGGCCGTCATCGCCGAGTCCTACGAGCGCATCCACCGCTCGAACCTCATCGGCATGGGCGTCCTGCCGCTGCAGTTCCCGGAGGGCGCCTCCGCCTCCTCCCTCGGCCTGACCGGCGAGGAGACCTTCTCCATCTCCGGCGTCACCGAGCTGAACGACGGCACCACGCCGCGCACGGTCAAGGTCACCACCGACACCGGTGTCCAGTTCGACGCGGTCGTCCGCATCGACACCCCCGGTGAGGCCGACTACTACCGCAACGGCGGCATCATGCAGTACGTACTGCGCAACCTGATCCGCAAGTAAGCGCCGGCGCAGGACAGTCGAGGGCCGCATCCCCGGTACCGGGGATGCGGGCCCCCTTAGTGCCCAGCCCGGCATCCGCCCCGATTCCGGGTGGGTCGCTTTTTTTTCCCGTTTTTGTCATCTCTCCCCCCACACCCG
>NZ_JBVJVY010000027.1:0-47114 GCF_055603265.1 Streptomyces sp. NPDC037288 | reverse complement strand
CAACAACCCAAACCCCCAACACAACCACCCAAAACACACAAAGCCCACAACACCCACCCCGCAACCCACCCCCCCACCACAACCCCCCCCCCCCCCCCCCCCCCCCCCCCCCCCCCCCCCCCCCTCTGCCGTACCCGGCCAGTCATCGCCCCGGCTCAGGTGGAGGCCGTCCTCGTCTGCGTGTGCGGCAGCCTCGCCCCCACCACCGTCCCCGCCCAACGCTACGGAGCCGGCCCGCACCGCGTTCACCCTCCGCCTCCCCGCGGCCGGCGAGCCCGCCCGCCCCGCCGTCTCCCGCGAGCGGGAAGCAGCCCCGGGCGAGACAGCCTCCTGGCCGGCGTCTCCTAGTCGACGCCGTCGACGAGGAACTCGCCCAGGTCCGGCAGGGCCCCCGGATCCGGCACGGCCAGTTCGGCCCAGATCACCTTGCCGTGGTCCGTGTAACGGGTGCCCCAGCGCTCGGCCAGCTGCGAGACCAGGAACAGACCCCGGCCGCCCTCGTCGGTCGTCGCCGCGTACCGCAGATGCGGTGACGTGCTGCTGGCGTCGGCCACCTCGCAGATCAGCCTGCGGTCATGGATCAGCCGCACATGGATCGGATCGGAGCCGTACCGGATGGCATTGGTGATCAGCTCGCTCAGCACCAGCTCCATGCCGAAGCCCAGCTCGGACAGGCCCCACTCCTCGAGCTTGCCGGAGACCGCGGCGCGCATGCCCGACACGGCCGCCGGGTCGCGCGGCACGTCCCAGTCGGCGACCTGGCCGGCCGGCAGCGCCCGGGTCCGTGCGATCAGCAGGGCCACGTCGTCCACGGGCCGCTCGGGCAGCAGCGCGTCCAGCACCGCCCGGCAGCTCTCCTCCGGCGTCCGGTCGGGGTGGCCCGCCAGCGCCCTGCGCAGCAGCTCCATGCCCACGTCCAGGTCCCGCGTACGGTCCTCGATGAGCCCGTCGGTGTACAGCACCAGCTGGCTGCCCTCGGGAAGGTCCAGCTCGGCCGTCTGGAACGGCATGCCGCCGAGGCCCAGCGGCGGCCCGGCCGGCACCTCGGGGAAGGTCACACTGCCGTCGGGGTGGACCAGCGCCGGGGCCAGATGGCCGGCGCGGGCCATGACACAGCGGCGCGTCACGGGGTCGTAGATCGCGTACAGGCAGGTGGCGCCCACGATCTCCCCGGACGTCTCCGGGCAGGCCTCGTTCTGGTCGATGCGGCCGACCAGGTCGTCCAGGTGGCTGAGCAGTTCGTCGGGCGGCAGGTCGAGCGTGGAGAAGTTGTGCACCGCGGTCCGCAGCCGCCCCATCGTGGCGGCGGCGTGCAGGCCGTGCCCGACCACGTCGCCGACGGCCAGCGCCACCCGGCTGCCCGGCAGCGGGATCACGTCGAACCAGTCCCCGCTCACGCCCGACTGGGCGGGCAGATAGCGGTAGCCCACCTCCAGGGCGCTCTGCTCGGGCAGCGTACGCGGCAGCAGGCTGCGCTGCAGGGTGACGGCGAGGGCGTGCTCACGGGTGTACCGGCGGGCGTTGTCGATGCTGACCGCCGCCCGGGCCACCAGCTCCTCCGCCAGCGACAGCTCCTCCCGGTCGAAGGGCTCCCGCTTGGACCGCCAGAAGTTGACCATGCCGAGCACGACCCCGCGGGCCTGGATCGGGGCGGTGACGAGCGAGTGGATGCCGAAGTCCACGATCTGCCGGGCGCGCTGCGGGTCCTGCGCCTGCCAGTCCTGCGCGGCCGACAGGTCGGTCACCAGCTCGGAGCGGCCGGCGTCGTAGCCGCGGGCCTGCGGGGTGGAGGGCAGGAAGTCGATCAGCCGGCCCTTCTCGTAGAGCGGATGGTCGTCCCGGATGCCGCCCACGGCCACGCGCCGCATGTCCGTCGCCGTGGGGCCCGGCTCCTCGCCGTGCAGCACGGCGTCCGCCACGTCCACGGTGACGAAGTCGGCGAAGCGGGGGACGGCGACCCGCACCAGCTCGTCGGCCGTGCGGACCACGTCCAGGCTGGTGCCGATGCCCAGCCCGGCGTCGTACAGCAGCTCCAGCCGCTCCCGGGCGACCTCCGCCCTGCCGGACACCGCCTGCAGCTCGGTGGAGTCCCGGAGGGTCACCACCGTGCCCTCGGGGCATCCCGCGCGGTCGGTGGTCCGCTGGTTGACCGCCAGCAGCCGGCCTCCGGCGAAGTGCACCTCGTCACCGGCCTCGCGCCCGGAGACCAGCAGCTCCGTCATCGCGGGGTCGAGCCCCGGCAGCTCCCGCACGGTGCGCCCCTCGGCGTCGGCGGGCAGCTCCAGCAGCCGCCGGGCCTCGTCGTTGGCGAGCAGGATCCGCCGGTCGGCATCGACGATGAGCACGCCCTCCCGCACCGAGTGCAGCACCGTGTCGTGGTGCTCGTACATGCGGGTCATCTCGTCCGGCGCCAGGCTGTGGGTCTGCCGCCGCAGCCGCCTGCCCACCAGCGCCGTACCGCAGGTCGTGACCACGAGCGCGCCGGCCCCGGCGGCCAGGATGATCGGCAGCTGCCGGTCCACCGCGCTGGTCACGCGCTTGACCTTCAGCCCGGCGGAGACCAGAGCGGTGACCCTGCCGTGGGCGTCGTCGATGGGAACGGTGGCCTGCACCTCGTGGCCGAGCGGGCCATGGACGCTTTCCGTGTAGACCTTCCCGGCCAGCGAGGGTCCGATCCGGCCCACGAACCGGTGACCGATCTTGCTGGGCATGGGGTGGGTGTAGCGGATGCCCTTGGTGTTCATCACCACGATGAAGTCGACGCCCGCGGACCTGCGCCCCGCCTCGGTGAGCGGCTGGAGCACCTTCGACGGGTCCGGGGCGCGCAGCGCCTGGAGGATGCCAGGAGAGTGCGCGAAGGTCTGCGCCACGGCTATGGAACGGCGCTTGGCCTCCGTGCTGGTGTCGCGTTCCGACTGCATGACGAGAGCAAGGACGCCGCAGAGCACGAGCAGCACCACCAGCGTGATCTGGAGAAGGAAGACCTGTCCGGCAACGCTGCGCGGGCTCCGGCGGACCGTGGAACGCCATGACATACGCCCGAATCGGGCGAAAGGGTCCGACATGTGGCATTTCTAGCACCGGTTGCATCCGTTGACTACGCCGGTCCACGAGATGGACGTCACATTTCCCCGCCTCGCGGGTCACAGGGCTCGCATCCAGTCACAGACGTCCCATCGGCACCGCCCGGGTCTGTGCAGGTCAGGGGTGCTCGGGCGGACCCGGTGGCCGTGCGCACCGGGTCCGCGAGCCGGGCGGGTGAGGGGGGTTGGTGTCCCGCCCGGGTGGTGCTGGCTTGTGATGTCGGCCGGGTGCGCGACAACGTTGTCGGATGGTCTGTACATGACTCTACCGCCTCAACCGACAACGATGTCAACCCACTTGAGATAGCCCGAACGGGTGATCCTGGCGCGCACCGTCCGGTGCGCACGCGGTCTTCCGTGGTAGCGGTGGCACACGTTACTGTCCCTGCGGCTTGTGCGACCTGTGGTGCGCGACCCGTCCATGAAGGAGGAAGGGCCGCGTGCGTTTCAGACCCCTGTCCCTGCTGCTGGCCGCGCTGCTCGCGACCGGCGGCGCCGCTCCCGCCCTCGCGGCGTCCGCCGCACCCCCCGATCTCGTCAAGGACCCCACCCGATACGTCGATCCGCTGATCGGCACCAGGAACGGCGGCGACGTCTTCCCCGGCGCCGTCGTGCCCTTCGGCATGCTCTCCTGGAGCCCCGAGAACACCAGGGGCGACGCCACGAGAACGGCAGCTCCCGGTGGCTACCAGTACGACGCCACCCGCATCCGGGGCTTCAGCCTCACCCACATGTCCGGCACCGGCTGCGCGGGCGGCAGCGGCGACATCCCCTTCTTCCCGTACGCCGGCGAGGTCGCCTCCTCCCCGGCGAGCGACACCGGGGACGCCGTCTACGCCTCCGACTTCACCCACGCCGACGAGCGGGCCGAGCCCGGTCACTACCAGGTGGGCCTGGCCTCCGGCGTCACCGCCGACCTCACCGCTACCGCACACACCGGATCCGCCCGCTTCACCTTCCCGTCCGGCAGACCCGCCTCGCTGCTGGTGCGCACCGCCAACTCCGAGGTGGGTGCGCAGGATTCGTCCGTCACGATCGATCCGCGGAGCCGTACCGTCTCCGGGTCCGTCACCTCCGGAGACTTCTGCGGCTACCTCGACCCGGAGGGCCGACGCGCGTACTACACCCTGTACTTCACCGCCCACTTCGACCGCGCCTTCAAGGGCGCCGGCACCTGGCAGGACAACAGGCTGAACCCCGGCTCACTGGAGGCGTCCGGCGGCACCGGCGGCTTCTCGCACGGCGGGCGGCCCGTCGCCGGCAAGGGCGCCGGCGGATACGTCGAGTTCGCCCCCGGCGCCGGGCCGGTGCACGCCAAGGTCGGCATCTCCTACGTCAGCAAGGCGGCGGCCGAGGCCAACCTCGCCGCCGAGAACCCGCCGGGCCGCTCCTTCGACGCGGTCGAGAGCGCGGCCGGCCGGGCCTGGCGCGAGCGGCTCGGCGCCGTCCGCGTCGGCGGCGGCACGGACGCCGACCGCACCACCTTCTACACCGCGCTGTACCACGCCCTGCTGCACCCGAACGTCATCAGCGACGCCGACGGCAGGTACCGGGGGGCCGACGGGCGCGTGCATACGGTCGGCGGTGGGCAGGATGGCGCCGACGGTCGACTGCATACGGTCGACGGGCGGCGAGATGCGGCAGACGGGCGACCGTATACAGCCGACGGCCGGCAGCATGCCCAGTACGGCACCTTCTCCGGCTGGGACGTCTACCGCGACCAGGTGCAGCTGCTCACCCTGCTCGACCCGCGCACCGGCTCCGACATCGCCCAGTCGCTGTACGAGCTGGCCCGGCAGAACGGCGGCACCTGGGACCGCTGGCTGCACGGCGCGAGCGGCACCCATGTCATGAACGGCGACCCCTCGCCGACCGCGCTGGCCGGCATCCGCGCCTTCGGCGGCACGGACTTCGATCTGCACGGCGCGCTGGACTCGCTGGTCGAGGCGGCCACCGTGCCGACCGAACAGGACCTGTCCCCGGCGGGCAAGCCGGTGCTGTCCGCCGGCCAGCGGCCCTCGCTGGACAAGTACCTGAAACTGCACTACATGCCGAGCGTCTCGAACGCCTGGGGCGGCGCCGCCGAGACCCTGGAGATGTCCACGGCCGACTTCTCGCTCTCCCAGCTCGCCGCAGCGGCAGGGGAGAAGGGCACAGCCGCCGCCTTCGCCCGCCGTGCCCAGTGGTGGCAGAACAACTTCGACATCGCCGCCGCTCCGAGCGGCGGCTACATCGCCAACCGCAAGGCCGACGGCAGCTGGGTCACCGGCTTCACCCCGGACACCGGCAACGGCTTCGTGGAGGGCACGGCGACCCAGTACACCTGGATGGTCCCGCACGATCCGGCGGGCCTGTTCGCCGCGCTGGGCGGCCGGGACAAGGCGCTCGCCCGGCTCGACGACTTCTTCCACGACGGGAGCGGCGGCTGGGCCTTCACCGGCCACGGCGGCACCAAGTCCGAGCTGGACAACGAGCCGTCGATCAACGTTCCCTACCTGTACGACTACGCGGGCGCCCCGTACAGGACGCAGGAGACCGTACGCGCCGCGATGCGGCAGCTGTGGTCGACCGGGCCCGGCGGCATCCCCGGCAACGACGACCTCGGCGCGATGTCGTCCTGGTACGTCTTCTCGGCCCTCGGCATGTACCCGCAGGTGCCCTCACGCGCCGAACTGGTCCTCGCCTCACCGCTGTTCGAGCGTGTGGAGATCAGCCGGCCGCAGGGCAACGACATCTCCCTCCGTGCCACCGGTGCGGCGGCCGGTGCACCGTACATCCACTCCCTCAAGGTCAACGGCCGTACCAGCGACCGCCCTTGGCTGCCGGCGTCCTTCGTCCGCGACGGCGGCCGGCTCGACTACACCCTGTCCGCCACCCCCGACCGCACCTGGGGCGCCGACAGTCCGCCGCCGTCCTTCCGCGAGGGCGAGCAGCCCTACCAGATCGGCGTCGGCCCCACCGCCGCCACGCTCGCACCCGGTGACAGCACCACGACCACCGTTCGCGCGCTGTCGCTGACCGGCGGCACCGGCCCGGAGGTGCGCTTCCGGGTGGACACCCCGGCCGGCGTCACGGCCGCGCCCGCCGAGGGCACCGTCACCGGTGGCGTCCAGGACATCACCCTCACCGCGGCCAGGGACACCGCCCAGGGCTTCGCCGACGTCAAGGTCACGGTCACCTCGGGCGACACCTCGTACGTGCAGCCGGTCTCGCTCACCGTGGCCGCCCCCGGCACCCTGCTCGCCGCCTACGACAACACCGGCGTCTCCGACGACCCGGGCGACCACGACGAGGCCGACTACGACGGCGGCGGCTGGAGCTACTCCCGCCAGGCTCTCGCGGCGGCCGGTCTGACGCCGGGCGGGCAGGGCACCGTCGACGGCCTCGCCTTCACCTGGCCCGCCTCGCCCGACGGCCGCCCGGACAACGCCACCGGAGCCGGCCAGACCATGCAACTGCCCACCCCCGCTAGCCGGTTGTCTTTCATCGGCAGCGCGGTCGACGGCGACCAGCAGGCCAGGGCGACCGTCACCTACACCGACGGCACCACCGACACCGTCGACCTGTCCTTCACCGACTGGACCGTCGGCGGCGGAGGCGGCACGGTCCGGTACGACAACCGGGTCGTCGCCAGGACCGCGTACCGCAATGTCGCGGGCGCCGACAAGGACCCGGTGGCCACCTACGTCTTCGCCACCAAGCCGTTCACGGCCCCCGACGGCAAGGCCGTCCAGAGCGTCCGGCTCCCGCACAACGGTGACCTGCACGTGTTCACCCTGGCCACGAACTGAACCACGGCACGACACGGCGGCCGCCCCTCGCGAGAGGGACGGCCGCCGTGCCGTGTCCGTCAGGCCAGCAGCTCCACCTCCGCCAGCGTGGAGGCGCCGTCCAGGACGAGCCGGTACTTCGGGTACGTGCCCGGCGCGGCGAT
This sequence comes from Streptomyces sp. NPDC037288, assembly GCF_055603265.1. Classification (NCBI taxonomy): domain Bacteria; kingdom Bacillati; phylum Actinomycetota; class Actinomycetes; order Kitasatosporales; family Streptomycetaceae; genus Streptomyces; species Streptomyces sp. NPDC037288. The sequence goes on along the minus strand of NZ_JBVJVY010000027.1, from coordinate 40,097 downwards.
GGTGAACGCCCGGGTCTGGCGGTCCCAGGTGAAGCTCTCGCCGGAGCGGTGGTCCAGGGTCTGCCAGGTGGTGCCGTCGGCGGAGCCCTGGAGGATCCAGCCGGTCGGCGCCCTGGTGTGGTCGGCCGACGAGGTCAGCGTGTACTGGACGGGCTTCACGGCTCCGTCGACCGGCAGGTCCACCGAGGTGACCGTCGCGTCCGTCGCCGACGTGTTGTCGAAGAGCGGTCCGTCCCCCTTGAGGACGTCCGCCCGCGGCACCGGTACCTGGTCGTCCTGGGTGAGGGAGACCGGGGCGGCGTTCTTGCCCGTGCCCCACGTCGACGGCCTGGCCCCCATGGAGAACTCCAGCACCCCGCCCCCGGTCAGCAGCGAGTGGGGGAGCGAGGTGGACGTCCAGGGGCGGCCGTTGAACGTCACGCCCTGGACGTAGACGTTCCTCGCACTGTTCCGTGGTGCCTTGACGACCAGGTCACGGCCGTTCTCCAGGTGCACGGTGACCTTCGTGAACAGCGGGGAGCCGATGGAGTACTCGCCGCTGCCCATGACCAGCGGGTAGAAGCCGAGCGCGGAGAAGAGATACCAGCCCGACTGCTCGCCGTTGTCCTCGTCGCCGTGGTAGCCCTGCCCGATCTCGCTGCCGGTGTACAGCCGGGACAGCACCTCACGGACGTACGCCTGCGCCTTCCAGGGCTCGCCGGCCGCGTCGTACATGTAGGTGACGTGGTGCGCGACCTGGTTGGAGTGGCCGTACATGCCCATCCGCACGTCCCGTGCCTCGGTCATCTCGTGGATGACGCCGCCGTAGGACCCGACGTAGTCCGGCGAGGCGGTCTCCGGTGTCGCGAAGTACTCGTCCAGCTTCTCCGCGAGGCCCTGCCGGCCGCCGTACAGGTTGGCCAGGCCCCGGCTGTCCTGCGGGGCGGTGAAGGCGTAGCCCCAGCCGTTGGTCTCCGTGTAGTCGTAGCCCCACACGCGCGGGTCGTACTTCGAGGAGTCCAGCCGCCAGTTCCCCCCGGCGTCGCGGCCCTGGAAGAAGCCCGCCCTGGAGTCGAACAGGTTCACGTAGTCCCGGGCGCGGTTGAGGAAGTACGCGGACTCCTCCTTGTAGTGCTTCTCGCCGGTCTTGCGGTACAGGGCCTCGCCCATCTTCGCGATGCCGTAGTCGTTGACGTAGCCCTCCATCGCCCAGGACAGGCCCTCGCCGGTCGCGGTGCTGGTGTAGCCGAGGAACGGCGAGGTGCTCATGCCCTTGCGGCCCACGCCCGACATCGGCGGGACGACGGTCGCGTTCTTCACGGCCGCGTCGTAGGCCGCCTTCGCGTCGAACCTCACGCCCTTCACATACGCGTCGGCGAACGCCACGTCCGAGGAGGTGCCGGTCATCAGGTCGGCATAGCCGGGGGAGGACCAGCGCGAGGTCCAGCCGCCGTCCTTGTACTGCTGCACGAACCCGTCGACCATCTCGCCCGCCTGGGAGGGGGTCAGGAGGGAGTACGCCGGCCACGTGGTGCGGTAGGTGTCCCAGAAGCCGTTGTTGACGTACACCTTCCCGTCGACGATCTTCGCGCCGGTGTGGGTCGGGGTGTCCTGGCTCTGCATCGGGGAGAAGGGCGAGGCGTACCGGTAGCCGTCCCCGACCCTCTCGAAGCCGGAGTTCGGGTACAGGTACAGCCGGTACATGCCGGAGTACAGGGTGGTCAGCTGGTCCGGGGTCGCGCCCTCCACCTCGACCTTGCCGAGCAGACTGTCCCAGGTGCGCTGCGCCTGCGTCTTCACGGTGTCGAAGGAGGTGCCGTCCGGGATCTCCTGGCGCAGGTTGTCCTTCGCCTGGTCGAGGCTGATCAGCGAGGTCGCCAGACGCAGGGTGACGGTGTGGTCCGCGCCCGCGTCGAAACGCAGGTAACCCTTCACCCCGCTCGATCCGCCGTCCGTCACCGGCTTGTCGAACTCGCCGTACACGAACAGCCGGGTCGCACCGGTCGACAGGCCCGACTTCACGTCCGAGTAACCGGTGACGGTCCCGTGCTCCTTGTCGAGGGTCAGGCCCGCCTGCTCGGTGACGTTGTCGAACAGCACGCTCGCGTCGTCGCGGGGGTAGGTGAAGCGCAGCACCGCCGCATGGTCGGTCGGGGTCATCTCGGCCCTGAGACCGTTTTCGAAACGCACCCCGTAGTAGTACGGCCGCGCGGTCTCGTTCTCGTGCCGGAACGGCAGCTCGCGCGCCGTCCGGCCGGTGTCCGGGGTGCCGGCGGCGGCCGACGGCATCACCTGGAAGGTCTGCCGGTCGCCCATCCACGGGCTCGGCTCATGGCTCGCGCTGAACGCCTGGATCGTCGGCAGGTTGTCGTCGTTGTTCGCACGTGCGTACTCGTACAGCCAGCTCAGCGAGGACGCGTTGGTCACCGGCGTCCAGAAGTTGAAGCCGTGCGGAAGGGCCGTGGCGGGGAAGTTGTTGCCGCGCGAGAAGCTGCCGCTGGAGTTGGTGCCGCGCGTGGTCAGCGCGTAGTCCGACAGATGCGCCTTCGGCCTCTCCGGCGGTACGGGCCTCAGCGCCACGTCGTCGATCCAGCCGCGGAACTTCGCCGGCCCGGCGGGGGAGTCGTACCCGAGCAGGATCCGGTCGACCGTCTTGCCGGCCGCCACCGAGCCGATCCGGGAGACCACGTCGTTCCACTGGTTGGCGTAGAGCGACTTCGACGTGCCCTGCCCGCGCGGGGACAGCCGGAACCCGTGCTGGTCCAGTGCGCCCAGGTCACTCAGATAGGTGCCGTCCGTGAAGGCCAGGTCGAGGGAGACGTTCGTGGCGTCGTAGTCCCGGTCGCCGTCGGCCATCGACGGGAAGATCCGGTACGACAGCTGGGTGTCGCCGGCGACCTTCACGTTCACGTCGAAGACCTTGTTGTACGAGTAGGCCCGGCGTTCGGCGGTGTGCCGCCCGGCGTAACGCAGCGCCCTCTTTCCGGTGAACCCGGCCCGGGCCTTGGCCGTCGGCGAGCCGGTCGGGCCCTTGTCGACCAGGGTCAGCATGTCCTGTGGCACCGGGTCGCCCCCGCCGCCGGTGGAGAACTGGACGTCGGCGAGCTGCAGGATGTCCGAGGCGCCGTTGTTCTGCGTGACCTCCAGCCGGAAGTGCTGGTACTCGGCCGGTTCGGCCAGGTCGTAGGACTGGGTCCGGAAGCGCTCGGAGAAGCTCTCGCCCGAGCGGGTGTCGAGGGTCTTCCAGTCCTTGCCGTCGGTGGAGCCGAACAGCGTCCAGTCCTTCGGGTCGCGCTCGGCGTAGTCGTTGGCCGAGGTCAGGGCGTACGTCACCAGTTTGACGGGCTTGTCCAGGTCGAACTCGACCCAGCCGGTGGGCTCGAAGGTCAGCCACTTGGTGCCGGGCTCGCCGTCGACCAGGTTCTCCTTCATCTCGCCGGCACCCGTGTTCTCGCCGCTCGCCCGGACATCGGTGACGTGGTCGGTGACATTGCCCGGAATGCCGGTGCTGTAGCCGCCGTCGACACCCGAGGCGCGCCTGGTGCCGTCCGGCCCGGTGTCCACGGTGTTCAGCCAGTCCGGTGCCGGATCGCCGGTCTCGAACGAGGATGCGAACTCCTGGCCGGCCGCGGCCCCCTGCGCAGGCAGGGCGACCGCCGCGCCCTGTGCGCCGACGGCCATGACAAAGGCGGCCGTGAGGACGACCGCCGGACCCCATCTGTGCCGAGTTCTCCGCTGCATCTACGGATTCCCCTCCTGCGCCCCCTCCAGACAACGTTGTCAACTTCGGGGCGCAGGAACCAGTAGGGCGTCAAGTGGCCCGTGGTGTCAAGGGTGTTGGGTGTGGCATTCAGGGACTTATGCCGCGACTTTTTCGCCGGGCCGCGCACAGGCCGCTCATATTTCCGAGAGGTCTCAACTCGGAAAAGACCCATCGCCAACCCTGCATTCGATCTTGCTCAGCTGACCGGAAGTGGACTATACCTGTCGGCGTTTCCAAGCGTGACCCTGCACGACCCAGCACTACCCGACCGCGGTGCCGGGGAGGATCCGGTTCACCGCCTGAGTCCTGGAGAAGGCGAGGACTTGAGCATGGGATCCACCTCGAACCACGGTGCCGAAGACGTCGGCCGTCGTGATCTGATCAAGCGGTCCGCCGCGCTCGGCCTGGTCGCGGCACCCGGCATGGGCCTGCTGTCCGCCTGCGCGAGCAGCGGCGGGGGCGGCCAGAAGAAGGACAAGGCGGGGAAGAAGACCGCCAAGAACCCGCTCGGGGTCAACGAGACCGCCAAGATGGAATTCGTCCTCTTCGACGGCGGCTTCGGCAAGGAGTACGCCCAGGACGCGGTGAAGATCTACGAGAAGGACTTCCCCCAGGTCCATGTGAAGTTCTCCGCCACCCAGAAGATCCAGTCCACCCTGCAGCCCCGCTTCAACCAGGGCGACCCGCCGGACCTCATCGACAACTCCGGCGCCGAGCAGATGGACATGGGCGTGCTCGTCGGCAAGAACCAGCTCGCCGACCTCACCCCGCTGCTGGACGCGCCGTCGTACGACGACCCGGACAAGAAGGTCCGCGACACGCTGCGCCCCGGCATCGTGGAGATGGGCCAGTTCGACGGCAAGCCGGTCTGGATCCTCTACTACGCCTACACGGTGTACGGCGTCTGGTACTCGCAGAAGGCCCTGGACTCGCTCGACGAGAAGTACCCCGAGACCTGGGACGAGATGCTCAAGGTCTGCGAGAAGGCCAAGAAGAAGGGCATGGCGGGCTGGACGTACGCGGGCAAGTACCCCTACTACCTCCCCTTCTCGCTCTACCCGATGATCGGCAAGGTCGGCGGGCGCGAGGTGCTGGACGCCATCGACAACCTGGAGCCGAACGCCTGGAAGCACCCGGCCGTCAAGGCCTGCTTCGAGGCGTACTACGAGCTGTACAAGAAGGGGTACGTCCTCCAGGGCACCCCGGGCCTGGACCACATCCAGTCGCAGACCGCCTGGGCCAAGGGCAAGGCGCTGTTCATCCCGAACGGCTCCTGGGTGGAGAACGAGTCGGCCAACGTCATCCCGGCCGACTTCGACCTCGCCGTCTCCGCGCCCTCCGGCATCGACGGCTCCGACAAGATGCCGTTCGGCACCATCTGGGCCTCCGGCGGTGAGCCCTTCATCGTGCCGGCCAAGGCCGCGAACGCCGAGGGCGGCATGGAGCAGCTGCGCATCATGCTCTCCGAGGCGTCCTCGAAGAACTTCACGGCCAAGGTGAAGTCGCTGACCGCGTACAACGGCGGCACCACCGGCATCACCCTCACCCCGGGCCTGAAGTCGGGTGTGGCGGCGCTGAAGCTGGCCGGATCCAACGTGGTGAATCCGCGGCTGCAGGACTGGTACGTGCAGCTGCAGAAGGAGAAGATCGGAGTCGCCGGGCTCGGCGAGATGATGGCCGGCCGGCTCACCCCGGCCGAGGCCGTCAAGAAGATCCAGTCATTCGCCGACGAGGCGGCCAAGGACACCTCCATCAAGCACTACAAGCACCAGTAACCAGCACCCTTACAACGCACCGGAGTGGCGATGCAGCACGGCAAGTACCGGTTCATCGTGGGGTTTCTGGTTCTGCCCCTGGGACTGTACGCGCTCTTCGTGGTGTGGCCGTTCATCCAGTCCATCTATTACTCGTTCACGGACTGGACCGGCCTGAGCCCCGAATTCAAGATGGTCGGCTTCGACAACTACAAGAGGATGCTCGACGACGACATCTTCTGGAAGTCGTTGCAGCACAGTCTGCTGTTCGCCCTGGTGCTGCCGCTGGTGACGATCAGTCTGGCGCTGTTCTTCGCCTTCATGATCAATGTGGGCGGACGCCGCAGAAGGGGCGGCCCCGTGATCTCGGGTGTCCGGGGCTCCTCCTTCTACAAGATCGTCTATTTCTTCCCGCAGGTCCTGTCCATCGCGATCGTCGCGCTGCTGTTCCAGTTCGCGTACAACCCGGACAGCGGCGCGATCAACTCACTCCTGCGCGGTATCGGCCTCGACCACGTCCAGCCCCTGTGGCTGGGCGACCCGGGCCTCGCGCTGTGGTGCGTGATGGCGGTGCTGGTGTGGTCCACGGTCGGTTTCTTCGTGGTCCTGTTCTCGGCGGGCATGGCCTCCATCCCGGCCGAGCTGTACGAGGCGGCCCTGCTGGACGGCGCGAGCCGGGCCACCACCTTCTTCCGCGTCACCCTGCCGCTGCTGTGGGACACCGTGCAGTCCGGCTGGGTCTACATGGGCATCCTCGCGCTCGGCGCCGAGTCGTTCGCGGTCGTACAGATCATGACGACCGGACCGGGCGGGCCCGACTACTCGACCACGGTGATGGTCCTGTACGTGTACCAGAAGGCGTTCCGGGACGGTCAGGCCGCCTACGCCACCACCATCGGCGTCGCCCTGCTCGTGGTCACGCTCGCCTTCGCGGCGATCGTGATGCGGCTGGGCCGTCGCGAGCGGCTGGAGTTCTGAAGCGATGAAGACGACCGAGACCCCCGCCCCGCTGCCGGCCGAGTCCGGCGCCACCGTCTCCAAGGCCGATGTACCGGCCCCGCGGCCCACCCGGCAGAAGAGGGAAGGCGGTGTCCTCAACGTCTTCTCGCACGGTGTGCTGGTCATCTGGGCGATCATGGTGGTCACGCCGCTGCTGTGGGCGGTGATGACGTCCTTCAAGGACGACGGCTCCATCTTCGGCTCGCCCTGGTCGCTGCCGGACAAGCTGCACTTCGACAACTGGTCGCGGGCCTGGACCCAGGCCAACATGAGCGACTACTTCCTCAACACCGTCCTGGTGGTCGGCGGCTCGCTCATCGGCACCCTGGTGCTCGGCTCCATGGCGGCCTATGTCCTCGCCCGCTTCGACTTCCCGGGCAACCGCTTCATCTACTACCTGTTCATCGGCGGCATGAGCTTCCCGATCATGCTCGCCCTGGTCCCGTTGTTCTACGTCGTGAACAACATGGGCCTGCTGAACACGATCCACGGCCTGATCCTGGTCTATATCGCGTACTCGCTGCCGTTCACGGTCTTCTTCCTCACCGCCTTCTTCCGGACCCTGCCCACCTCGGTGGCGGAGGCGGCCTTCATGGACGGCGCTTCGCACACGCGTACGTTCTTCCAGATCATGCTGCCCATGGCCAAGCCGGGCCTGATCAGCGTGGGCATCTTCAACTTCCTGGGCCAGTGGAACCAGTACATGCTGCCCACGGTCCTCAACACCGACCCCGACAAGCGCGTCCTCACCCAGGGCCTGGTCCAGCTGGCCGTCAGCCAGGGCTACAAGGGTGACTGGTCCGGCCTCTTCGCCGGCCTGGTGATGGCCATGCTGCCGGTGCTCGGGGCGTACGTCGTCTTCCAGCGCCAGGTCGTCCAGGGCCTGACCGCGGGGGCGCTGAAGTAGCGCCGGGACCCGGCGGGGTGACGCCCCGCGTCCGTCCGTACGCACGCCGTTCCCCTCGCCGGGGGCGGCGTGCGTGCCGTTTTCGATGGGGTACGTGATGATTTCGGGGTACCCGGAAACGGTTCAACCTCTTGACGTAAGCAACCCCGAACGGCTCAGCTTAGAGTTCACTAGTTGGACATACGCGGGGCCTCGCCGAAGCGGCCCCGCGCTCAGGAGGTCGTCGTGGAGACTCCAGGGTCGCAGTCGTCGCTGCACCGAGCCAACCTGGAGCGGGTCGTACGGGCCGTGCGCCTGGCCGGGTCCCTCACCCAGGCGGAGATCGCGCGGACGACCGGTCTGTCCGCCGCGACCGTCTCCAACATCGTGCGGGAGCTGAAGGACGGCGGAACCGTCGAGGTCACGCCCACCTCGGCGGGCGGGCGCAGGGCCCGCAGCGTCAGTCTCAGCGGGGACGCCGGGATCGTGATCGGTGTCGACTTCGGGCACACCCACCTGCGCGTGGCGATCGGCAACCTCGCCCATCAGGTGCTGGCCGAGGAGGCCGAGCCGCTGGACGTCGACGCCTCCGCCGCGCAGGGCTTCGACCGGGCGGAAGAGCTGGTCAGCCGGCTGATCGCGGCCACCGGCGTGAACCGGTCCAAGGTGGCCGGCGTGGGGCTCGGCGTGCCGGGTCCGATCGACGTGGAGTCGGGCACGCTGGGATCCACCGCGATCCTGCCGGGCTGGGGCGGCACCAAGCCGGCCGAGGAGCTGCGCGAGCGGCTCGGCGTGCCCGTGCACGTGGACAACGACGCCAACCTCGGCGCCCTCGGGGAGCTGGTCTGGGGCAGTGGAAAGGGCGTCCGGGACCTCGCGTACATCAAGGTCGCGAGCGGTGTCGGCGCCGGTCTGGTGATCGACGGGAAGATCTATCGCGGCCCGGGCGGCACGGCCGGAGAAATCGGGCATATTACACTCGATGAATCCGGCCCGGTCTGCCGTTGCGGGAACCGTGGCTGCCTGGAGACCTTCGCGGCCGCACGCTATGTGCTCCCGCTGCTCCAGCCCAGCCACGGCCCCGACCTGACGATGGAAGGCGTCGTACGGCTGGCCAGGGACGGTGACCCGGGCTGCCGTCGGGTGATCGCCGACGTCGGCCGCCACATCGGCAGTGGAGTGGCCAATCTCTGCAACCTTCTGAACCCGAGCCGGGTGGTCCTGGGCGGTGATCTCGCCGAGGCCGGTGAGCTGGTGCTCGGGCCGATCAGGGAGTCCGTCGGCCGCTACGCCATCCCCAGCGCGGCGCGCCAACTGTCCGTTCTCCCGGGGGCACTTGGCGGTCGCGCCGAGGTGCTCGGAGCGCTCGCCCTCGCCCTCAGCGAGATGGGTGATTCGACGCTTTTGGACGGCTCTGTCGCTGGTGGGCTGCCCACTGCGGCCCCCGCCTTCACTTAGAGAACGGATGGCACCGTTGCCATCTCGTTAAGGATTTACTTCTTGACGTCGCACGTGTGGCCGAGTTGACTTCCAGCCACCTCGGCCGCAACGACGCGGCCTCGTCAGGGAGGTTTCTGAAGTGAACACGCGTATGCGTCGTGCGGCCTTCGCCGTTGCTGCTGGTGCCATGGCCGTCTCTCTCGCCGCCTGTGGCAGCGCCAAGGAGTCCGGTGGTGGCTCCGCCAAGTCGTCCGGCCCCAAGAAGGGCGACGCCATCAAGGTCGGTCTGCTCCTGCCGGAGAACCAGACCGCCCGTTACGAGAAGTTCGACCGCCCCTTGATCGAGAAGAAGGTCAAGGAGCTCACCAACGGCAAGGGCGAGGTCGTCTACGCCAACGCCAAGCAGGACGCGACGACGCAGAACCAGCAGGTCGACAGCATGATCACCAACAAGGTGGACGTGCTGATCGTCGACGCGGTGGACGCTGCGGCCATCAAGAACTCGGTGCAGAAGGCCAAGGGCGCCGGCATCCCGGTCGTCGCCTACGACCGCCTGGCGCAGGGCCCGATCGACGCATACACCTCGTTCGACAACGAGACGGTCGGCAAGACCCAGGGCGAGGCCCTGCTGAAGGCCCTGGGCTCCAAGGCCAAGTCCGGCAAGATCGTCATGATGAACGGTTCCTCCACCGACCCGAACGCCGCGCAGTTCAAGGCGGGTGCCCACAAGGTCCTCGACGGCAAGGTGAACGTCGGCAAGGAGTACGACACCAAGGAGTGGAAGCCGGAGAACGCCAACTCCAACATGGAGGGCGCCATCTCCGCTCTGGGCAAGAAGAACATCATCGGCGTCTACTCCGCCAACGACGGCATGGCCGGCGGCATCATCACCGCCCTCAAGGCGGCCGGCATCTCCAACATCCCGGTCACCGGCCAGGACGCGGAGCTGGCCGGTGTGCAGCGCATCGTCGCCGGTGAGCAGTACATGAGCGTCTACAAGCCGTACGCTCCCGAGGCCACCGCGGCCGCCGAGATGGCCGTGTACCTCGCCCAGGGCAAGACCCTCGACTCGGTCGCCAAGGACAAGGTCGACAGCCCGACCACCAAGCAGGTCCCCTCGGTCCTGGTGCCGGTCACCGCGCTGACCAAGGACAACATCAAGGACACCGTCGTCAAGGACGGCGTCTACACGGTCACCGACATCTGCACCCCGCAGTACAAGGCGGCCTGCGACAAGATCGGCCTGAAGTAAGCAGCCGCACGCGCCTTCCCACCTGAGGGAATTCCCTCTTGAATTCCCTCAGCGGGAAAAGGCCTCCACAGCTCCGCCGGCGCCCCGCGCATCAGACAGCCCCGCAAGCTCGGCCGGGGCGCCGGACGGAACACCCCCCTAAACTTCTGCACAACCTCCCGCCGGGTCAGGCGGCGAAGGAGATGGTTCACGTGTCCGCTACGCCCGTGCTGGCGTTGCGCGGGGTCTCCAAGCGATTCGGTGCCGTTCAGGCGCTCACCGAGGTAGAGCTTGAGGTCCACGCCGGTGAGGTGGTCGCCCTGGTGGGCGACAACGGCGCCGGAAAGTCCACGCTGGTCAAGACGATCGCCGGCGTTCACCCCATCGATGAGGGCGTCATCGAGTGGGAAGGCAAGGCCGTCCAGATCAGCAAGCCGCACGACGCCCAGGGCCTCGGCATCGCGACGGTCTACCAGGACCTCGCCCTGTGCGACAACATCGACGTGGTCGGCAACCTCTATCTGGGCCGGGAGATCCGCCGCCGCGGTGTCCTGGACGAAGTGGAGATGGAGCGCCGCTCCCGCGAGCTGCTGACCACGCTGTCGATCCGCATCCCGAGCGTCCGCATCCCGATCGCCTCGCTGTCCGGCGGTCAGCGCCAGACCGTGGCCATCGCCCGCTCCATGCTCGGCGAGCCCAAGCTGGTCATCCTCGACGAGCCCACCGCCGCCCTCGGCGTCGAGCAGACCGCGCAGGTCCTCGACCTGGTGGAACGGCTGCGGGAGCGTGGTCACGCCGTGATCCTCATCAGCCACAACATGGCCGATGTGAAGGCCGTCGCCGACAAGGTGGCCGTCCTGCGTCTGGGTCGCAACAACGGCGTCTTCGAGGTCAAGTCGACCTCGCAGGAAGAGATCATCTCCGCCATCACCGGCGCCACGGACAACGCCGTGACCCGTCGTGCGGCGCGCTCCAATGGGGAGATCAAGAAGTGAGCATCGACAAGACCTCCACGCCCCCCGAGGACCACGTGGTGGAGAACCCCGAGGCGGCACGCGGCTCCGACGTCGCGGTCGACCCCCGCCTGCTGGTGCGCGAACAGGGCTTCGCGGGCTACGTCACCGAGTTCAAGCGGAAGATGAAGGCCGGTGACCTCGGCTCCCTCCCGGTCGTCATCGGTCTGGCGGTCATCTGGATCATCTTCCAGAGCCTGAACTCCAACTTCCTCACCGCGGGCAACCTCTCCGACATCTCCGTCGCCATGGTCGGCACGGGCATGATCGCCGTCGGCATCGTGTTCGTCCTGCTGCTCGGTGAGATCGACCTGTCGGTCGGTTCGCTCTCCGGTGTCGCGGGCGCCACCTTCGCGGTGCTGAACGTCACCCACGGCATGAACGAGGTCCTGGCCCTCGTGCTGTCCATCCTCACCGGAACGGTCGCTGGTGCGGTGCAGGGCTTCTTCTTCGCGAAGATCGGCGTACCCGCCTTCGCCGTCACCCTGGCCGGTCTGCTGTTCTGGAACGGCCTCATGCTCAAGATCCTGGGCGACAACGGCACGATCAACCTGAACGACAACGGCCTGGTCGCCAAGCTGACCAGCTACTACTTCTCCGACGTGGCCGCCGCCTACGGTCTGGCCCTCGCGGTGACGGTGCTGTTCTTCGTCAGCTCCTACTTCGGCAACAGGCGCCGCGAGGCCGCCGGTGTGCCGTCCCGCCCGCTGAGCGAAACCATCCTGCGCACCGTGCTGCTGGGGATCGTCGCCTTCGCCGCCGCGATCGTCTTCAACCAGTACAAGGGCCTGCCGCTGGCCGTGGTGATCTTCGTCGCCGTGCTGTTCCTCACGGACTTCGTGCTGCGCCGCACCGGGTACGGCCGCAAGATCTTCGCACTCGGCGGCAGCGTCGAGGCCTCCCGCCGTGCCGGTATCAACGTGGACATGGTCCGTATCTCGGTGTTCGCCATCTCCGGTACCTTCGCGGCGATCGGCGGCCTGTTCATCGCCTCCAAGATCGCGTCCGCCAACCAGGGCGCCGGCGGCGGTGACCTGCTGATGAACGCGATCGCGGCGGCCGTGATCGGCGGTACGTCCCTCTTCGGCGGCCGCGGCCGCACGTGGAACGCGCTCCTCGGCGTGCTGGTCATCGTCTCGATCCAGTACGGCCTCGCCCTGCAGGGCATCGCCTCTCCGGTGCAGTACATGATCACCGGTGGTGTTCTGCTCGCCACAGTGGTCATCGACGCCGTGACCCGCAAGACGCAGAAGACCGCTGGTCGCGCGTAGCGCCCACGGACGGACGACCGCGCCCGGTGCCCGAAAGGTGCCGGGCGCTGTCGTGTCGTGCAAAGCATGAACATTAGACTCGGGCGAGCCCGGCGAAAGCTCGATCAGCTCTACTGCAAGGAGGCACGGGTGCCGCTGCTGACCCGCATCACGGGACCGCGCGATCTGGACCGGCTCAGCCTGGAGGAGCTGGCCCAGCTGGCAGAGGAGATCCGGACCTTCCTCGTCCAGGAGGTCTCCAAGACGGGCGGGCACCTGGGCCCCAACCTCGGTGTGGTGGAGCTGACCATCGCCCTGCACCGGGTCTTCGAGTCGCCCAGGGACAAGGTGCTCTGGGACACCGGCCACCAGTCCTACGTGCACAAGCTGCTGACCGGCCGGCAGGACTTCTCGAAACTGAAGATGAAGGGCGGCCTGTCGGGCTACCCCTCGCAGGCCGAGTCCGAGCACGACGTCATCGAGAACAGCCACGCCTCCACGGTGCTCGGCTGGGCCGACGGCATCGCCAAGGCCAACCAGCTCAAGAAGCGGGACAGCCATGTCGTCGCCGTGATCGGTGACGGTGCCCTCACGGGCGGTATGGCCTGGGAGGCCCTCAACAACATCGCCGACGCCAAGGACCGGCCGCTGGTCATCGTCGTCAACGACAACGAGCGGTCGTACGCCCCGACCATCGGCGGCCTCGCCAACCACCTGGCCACGCTGCGCACGACCGACGGGTACGAGCGCTTCCTCGCCCGCACCAAGGAGGTGCTGGAGAGGACCCCGGTCGTCGGGAAACCGCTGTACGAGACGCTGCACGGCGCCAAGAAGGGCCTGAAGGACTTCATCGCCCCGCAGGGCATGTTCGAGGACCTGGGCCTGAAGTACGTCGGCCCGATCGACGGGCACGACATCGAGGCGCTGGAGTCGGCGCTGGCGCGGGCGAAGCGCTTCGGCGGGCCGGTCATCGTGCACTGCCTCACCGAGAAGGGGCGCGGCTACCAGCCGGCCCTGCAGGACGAGGCCGACCGCTTCCACGCCGTCGGCAAGATCCACCCGGACACCGGTCTGCCGATCGCCAGCTCGGGCGCCGACTGGACCTCCGTGTTCGGCGACGAGATGGTCAAGCTCGGGGAAGAGCGCGAGGACATCGTCGCCATCACCGCGGCCATGCTCCAGCCCGTCGGCCTGGACAGGTTCGCCAAGCGGTTCCCCGAACGCGTGTACGACGTCGGGATCGCCGAGCAGCACGCCGCCGTGTCGGCCGCGGGGCTCGCGCACGGCGGGGTGCACCCCGTCTTCGCCGTGTACGCCACCTTCCTCAACCGCGCCTTCGACCAGGTCCTCATGGACGTCGCCCTGCACAAGTGCGGGGTCACCTTCGTGCTGGACCGGGCCGGTGTCACCGGCACGGACGGCGCCTCGCACAACGGCATGTGGGACATGTCGATCCTGCAGGTCGTGCCGGGCCTCAGGCTCGCCGCGCCGCGTGACGCCGAGCAGGTGCGGGCGCAGCTGCGGGAGGCCGTCGAGGTGACGGACGCGCCGACCGTGGTCCGCTTCTCCAAGGGTGCCGTCGGACCCGCCGTACCCGCCGTGGGCCGCGTCGGCGGGATGGACGTCCTGCGCGAGCCCGGCACCGACCGGCCGGACGTGCTGCTGGTCTCCGTGGGCGCGCTCGCGCCGATGTGCCTGGAGATCGCCGCCCTGCTCGACAGGCAGGGCATCTCCACCACCGTCGTCGACCCGCGCTGGGTCAAGCCCGTCGACGAGGCCATGGCCCCGCTGGCCGAGCGGCACCGGGTCGTCGTCACCGTCGAGGACAACAGCCGCGTGGGCGGTGTCGGCGCCGCCGTCGCCCAGGCCCTGCGCGACGCGGGCGTGGACGTGCCGCTGCGCGACTTCGGCATCCCGCCGCGCTTCCTCGACCACGCCTCCCGCGGCGAGGTCCTCGCCGAGATCGGCCTGACCGCCCCGGACATCGCCCGCCAGGTCACCGGGCTGGTCGCCAAGCTGGACGGCCGGTTCGACCGTACGGCCGCCGGGGTGGACTCGGTGGAGCCCGCGCGCGACTGACGCGAAACGCGCTCCCACGGGCCGGTGACGCCACTCCTTGCGGTGGCGGAACCGGCCCGTTTGCGTGAACCTGCCTGTGCCGGGGCATACGCACCCCGACCCTCTCGATCATGTCGGGCCAGGGCGAGGTCCCCAAGCGTGGGAGGCACTACGTGAGCAGCGCGCTGTTCAGGACGAAGAACGTCGAGCAGTCCATCCGGGACACCGAGGAACCCGAGCATTCACTCAAGAAGTCCCTTTCCGCGCTCGATCTGACCGTCTTCGGCGTCGGTGTCATCATCGGCACCGGCATCTTCGTCCTCACCGGACAGGTCGCCAGGAACAACGCCGGTCCGGCGGTGTCCCTGGCCTTCGTGGCGGCCGGCGTGGTCTGCGCGCTCGCCGCCCTCTGCTACGCCGAGTTCGCGTCCACGGTCCCCGTGGCGGGCTCCGCGTACACGTTCAGCTACTCCTCCCTGGGCGAGCTGCCCGCCTGGATCATCGGCTGGGACCTGGTCCTGGAGTTCGCGCTCGGCACGGCGGTGGTGGCGGTCGGCTGGTCCGGCTACGTCCGCTCGCTGCTGGACAACGCCGGCTGGCATCTCCCCGGCTACCTGGCCGGCCGGGACAACGCCTCGGGTTTCGGCTTCGACATCCTCGCCGCCGCCCTGGTGCTGGTGCTCACCGGCATCCTCGTCCTCGGCATGAAGCTGTCGGCCCGGATCACCTCGCTCGTCGTCGCCATCAAGGTGGCCGTGGTCCTCATCGTGATCATCGCCGGTGCCTTCTTCATCAGGGGCGGCAACTACACGCCGTTCATCCCGCCCGCCCATCCGGTGCCGGCCGGCGGCAACCTCAAGGCGCCGCTCATCCAGCTGATGTTCGGCTGGGCGCCCGCGAACTTCGGTGTGATGGGCATCTTCACGGCCGCCTCGGTGGTGTTCTTCGCGTTCATCGGCTTCGACATCGTGGCCACGGCCGCCGAGGAGACCCGCAACCCGCAGCGGGACATGCCCCGCGGCATCCTCGGCTCGCTGTTCATCTGCACCGTGCTGTACGTCGCCGTGTCCGTCGTCGTCACCGGCATGGAGAAGTACTCCAAGCTGTCCGTGGAGGCGCCGCTCGCCGACGCCTTCAAGGCCGTCGGGCACCCCTGGTACGCCGGTGTCATCAGCTTCGGCGCCGCCGTCGGCCTGACCACGGTGTGCATGATCCTGCTGCTCGGCCAGACCCGGGTGTTCTTCGCGATGAGCCGGGACGGACTGCTGCCGCGCTTCTTCTCGCGGGTCCACCCGCGTTTCAAGACCCCGCACCGGCCGACCATCCTGCTCGGCGTGGTCATCGCGGTCGTCGCCGGCTTCACCAGCCTGAGCGAACTGGCCGAACTCGTGAACATCGGCACGCTCTTCGCGTTCGTCGTCGTCGCGATCAGCGTGATCATCCTGCGCCGGACCCGCCCCGACCTGCCGCGCGCCTTCCGCACCCCCTGGGTCCCGTTCGTCCCGATCGTGTCCGTGTGCGCCACGCTGTGGCTGATGCTCAACCTGCCCGCCGAGACCTGGATCCGGTTCGCGGTCTGGATGCTGATCGGCTTCGTCGTCTACTTCCTCTACGGCCGCACCCACAGCCGGCTGGCGCTGCGGGACAAGGCCGCCCAGCAGACCGCGGGCAACGCTCCGTAACCGCTTTCCCCGCCCCGCCGGCCCCGTATGTCCCGCCCCGGCGGGGACGCGGGGCCGGACAGCGTGCCGCCCGTGCTCGCCGCCCCACTCACCCCCTGCGGACCGCAGGTGCGAGGAGCGTCACCCGGGCGGCGTACCGGACGCGGCCGCCGGTTCAGTTCAGGACCGTGCGGGGGCCGGTGACCTCGGCGCCGTGTTCCCGGACGCGGCGGCGCAGCTCGCGGTCGGCCGTGACGACCAGGCACGGGCGGTCGCCGGCCGCCGCCGCGAGGTCCACGATGCGGTCGTCCCCGCTGCCGGACGCGTCCTCGACGCGCACCCCGGGCACCGGGGCCACGCCCCGGGCCGCGCCCTCCACCACCAGGACCAGCTCCAGCGGGCCGGGCAGGCCGGCCACGCCGGACCGCGCGAAGGGCACCAGACGGTCGCGCAGGCGCTCGGCGGCCCCGCGGCGGTCGCGCCACCAGCCGTCGGGCACCGACCCGACGACGTTCGCACCGTCGACGATGAGCAGGGGCAGACGCTCGCCGGTCCCGTCCGTCTCGTGCGTCGCGCCCGAGGTGTCCGTCATGTCACCAACAGCCTTGCTCTGTCGCGTTCGTGGCAGGTTCAGTGTGTCACGGGTCTACCGGCCCACCGGCGTGTGATCTCGGCGACCGCGGCAGCCGCCCGCTCGGCGGGCCGTCCGCCCGCGCGCACGTCGGGGGAGAACTCGACGTGCAGGAACGGCACGTGGTCGTCGTCGGCCGCCCGGCCCTGCACGTTCGTGTGGCCCTCCAGCGGACAGGACCGCACCCAGGCCCGGCACACCTTGAAGCCGTGCCCGCGCAGGGCGTCGGCCAGGTCGCGGCCCTCCTGCCGGCCCGCCGACCCGGCGCCGGTGGAGGCGATCACGTCGTAGCCGGGTGCGGCGGAGGCGGCGAAGCCGTGCAGCTGGATCCCGGGCATCCCGCGGCGGGCCAGCTCGGCGCAGATGGCGTGGAACACGGTGTCCTCGCGGTGCGCCACGTCCGCGGAGTTGCCGACTCCCGCTTTGCGATGTGCACCTGCGATCACCATGACCCCGCCCGGTGAGCCGCGCAGCACCCGGACGCCCAGCTGTTCGGTTCCCAGATCGAAGCCGGGGTGCGGGACCTGGACCGACCAGCTCGGGCGGTGGTCCAGATCGAGGTAGACCCGGCCCCAGCCGCGCGGCGTCACGGCGGAGTCGGTGCGGTCGGCCACCTCGGTGTAGCGGTGCCCGGAGGGCCGGTCGAAGACCGTGCGCACCGTGAAGTCTCTTTGCGAAAGGCGCTGTTCCGCTTCCTTGCGATGGCCGTCGAGCAACAGGCCGACCGCCGCGGCGATGTCCTCGCGGTCGGCCCGGCCCGGATGCAGATAGCCCCGGCCGGGGCCGAAGCGGCCCGTGTAGTCCGCCACCTCGCGCGCCAGGTCGATCTGCCCGGCGCCCGTCGGAGCGGGCCGGTCGGCCTGGCCGGCGCCGCCGCCCGTGGTGCGGAGCAGGACGGTGAGACCGCCGGCGAGACCGGCGATGACGAGCAGAATTGTTGCGATCGTTATGACGCGTGAGCGATGGGCTCTCATGGTTGTATCAAGATATCTTGGTGAACAGACGCCGTAGTCGGACCCTGCTGTCCCTGCTGACCCCGCTCTCCCTCCTCGCGGCCGCCTCCGGCTGCGGTCTCCTGTCGGACGACGCCGGCGCCCAGGGGGGCGGGCGCTCCTTCACCGTCGCCGCGGCCGGGGACATCCTGATGCACCCGGAGCTGGTCGAGCAGGCGCGCAAGGACGCCAAGCGCACCGGCAAGGGGGTGGACGGGCTGGACTTCGGGCCGATGATGGCCGGCATCAAGCCGCTGATCAGCAAGGCGGACCTGGCGATCTGTCACTTCGAGCCCGTGATGGGCCCGGCGAAGGGCCCGTTCGAGGGCTTCCCGGACTTCCAGGTGCCGCCGCAGCAGGCGAAGACGATCAAGGACATCGGCTACGACACCTGCTCCACCGCCTCCAACCACACCCTCGACCACGGCTACGAGGGGGTGAAGCGCACCCTGGACGCGCTGGACGCCGCCGGGGTGAAGCACACCGGTTCCGCCCGGACCCAGAAGGAGGCGCTCACCCCGCTGGTCATGGACGTCAAGGGCGTCAAGGTCGCGCAGATCTCCTTCGCCTACGGCTTCAACGAGCCGCACACGCTGCCGAAGGGCAAGCCGTGGCTGGCCAACGAGCAGGACCTGGGCCGGATCAGGGCCGCCGAGCGGCGGGCCCGCAAGGCCGGTGCCGAGGTGGTGATCCTGTCCCTGCACTGGGGCCGCGAGCACCATCCGGAGCCGTCCGCCGGGCAGATCTCCTTCGCCCGGCAGATCGCCCGCCACACCGGCATCAACCTGGTCATCGGCCACCACGCGCACGTGGTGGAGCCGATGGAGAAGGTCGACGGCACCTGGATCACCTACGGCCTCGGCAACCAGATCGCCCGGCACGAGGTGCCGACGGGGCTGACCGAGGAGGGCGTGATCGTCTGGTTCACGTTCACCGAGCGGGACAAGGGCCACTGGGACGTCCAGCCGCGCTTCGAGCCGACGCTGCTGACGATCCCGCCGGACGCCGAGAACGTCCGGGACGGCGGCACCGCCGACTACTCCGGCGACGACGTGCGGGACTACCGCCTGCTGGACGTGCCGGCCGCGCTCCGCGACGACCACGGCCTGACGGATGCCCAGAAGGCGCGGCTGCGGCTGGCCTTCGAGCGCACCGAGGGCACCCTGCTCAACCGCGGCGCCGCCACGGACGGGCTGAAGCCCCTGACGCCGCTGCCGTAGCGGGGTCCGGAACGGGATGCGCGCACGGTCTGAACCGCCACCGCATGGGAGGCGTATTTGTCCGCTCTTGTCCGAAGGTTGCGCGATGTTGCCTAGATCACGTCTGACTTACTGCAACTTAACCCACCGCTTACATGTCTGAGCTTTCCGGGCGCGGTCTTACCATCCACGCGCCCGGACCGCATTTCCTGAGAGGACGTTCTGTGGCGTCATCGCCCCCGGCGCGGCAGCACCGAGCCCGCCGCCGAGCCGACATGTCGCTGATCGGAGGCATCCGCCCGCCGATCGCGGTCCTTTCGGCACTCCTGCTGACGCTCGCCGCCATCACGGCACTCGTGCTGGGCCGCGTCGACGACGCCGGGGTGCCGAAGGCGGTGCTGACGTCCCAGCAGCACTTCGCCGAGGACGGCGCCATCGCGCTGCGCGCCTCCATCGACGAGTCCGTCACCGACGTCACCCGCTCCGCCGCGCTGTTCAGCGCCGGGCAGCCGGTCTCCGGTGACGCCGTCCTCGACAAGCTCGGCAGCACCTACCAGAAGTGGATGGGCACCGCCGTCGTCGAGATACGCACCGGCAAGCTGGTCGCGGCCCGCGGTGAGACGGTGCCGCTGACCGACGTGGACCTCTCCAGCCTCAGCGGCGACGACGGACTGGCCCCGCGCATGGTCCGGCTGAAGAACGGCGAGGTGCGCCTGCTCTCCTTCGGCCTGCTGACCTGGCCGGACAGGCCGCAGCTGCTGCTGGTGGCCTCCAGGAACCTGAAGTTCCCCGGTATCAGCCTCGGCCAGTTCCGCTCCATCGCCGTGGTCGACTCCGGCGGCGCGATCCTCAGCAGCGACGGCATCGCCGACCCCGCCTCGGCCCGCAACAGCATCGACCGCAAGGACCTCACGGACTCCCGCAAGCAGCTGAAGGACTTCGCCCAGGGGGCGGCCCGCCGGGCGCAGCAGGACCCGCGCAGCAGCAAGGAACCCGGCAGCGGCGGCTACCAGGGCGTCAGCGGCAGCCTGCTCGGCGGCAAGCTGCTCGGCGACCGGTCCGTCGCCGGATACGCCACCCTCGCCGCGGCCGAGCCCGGCGAGCGCACCACCGCCTCCGGGCTCGGCCTGTCGGTGGTCTCCATGGTCAAGGTGACCGAGGAGTCCGCCTCGGCCGGCTCCCCGGTGTTCGGACTGCTGGCGGCCGGTGCGCTGCTGGTCGTCGGCGCCCTGGCCGTGGCGGTGCTGCTGGGCACCGTGCAGCGCCCGCTCATCCGGCTGTTCCTGGAGTCCCGCCGGCTCACCCGCGGAGATCTGACCCGGCCGGTCACCGTCCCCGGCTACGGCGAGGCGCACCGCATCGGAGGCGCCCTGGAACGGCTGCGCCGCCAGCTGCTCGGCGAGAGCGCCGAGGCCACCGGTTCCGCCGAGAGCCCGCGAGGGCTGCGCCGGGTGGACACCCGCGCCCTCCTCGCGGTCTGCGCGGTGCTGCTGCTGGCCTGGTCCGCGCCCCTGATGCTGCTGTTCAACCGCGCGGACAACACGGCCGACGTCCCCCGGCAGCTCGTCAACGACCAGCGCGAGCGCACCGACACGCTCAGCGACCGGGTGCGCCGCGCGGTCAACGAGGGCGACGCCGACCTGCAGTCGGTCGCCTCACTGATCGGCGACAAGACCTCGCCCGAGGCCATGGAGACGGTGCTGGAGCGCACGTACAACGAGAACAGGCGCTACCGCTCCCTCTACGTCGTCGACTCCCACGGAGCGATCCAGGCCCGGGAGGGAAAGACGCCCAAGGTGGCCGAGTCCGACCGGGTTTCCAGCAAGTCCGTCCGGCTGCTGGGCCGCGGTGACAAGGAGCCCGTGGTCGTCGCCGCCGCCGAGATACCCGGCCGCAACGGCGCCCAGCTGGTCGGCGAGTTCCGTGTGGAGTTCTTCAACGCCCTGCTGACCCGGCCGGGCCTCGGCGTGGTCCGGCTCGTGGACGACCAGCACAAGATCATCGCCGGCAACACCGGCTTCCTCGCCTTCCAGTCGCTGCCCGACGACCACCTGAAGGACCTCGTCGCGGCCAGCGCCCAGCGGCTGGGCAAGAAGCCGCAGCCGAGCGGCGTGCTCTACCGCGAGAACGGGGTGCGGATCGCCGCCGCCGCGCCGTTCTCCGGCAGCGGCACGGCCGAGTCGCTGCACTGGAGCGTGGTCAGCTGGCAGCCCGTCGACCGGCTCGCCATCCCGGAGTACGACGCCCAGAACCGCACCGTCCTCGCCGGTCTCCTCGGTGCCGCCGCGGCCGTCGCCTGCCTGGGCTGGCTGCACATCGTGGTGGCCCGGCCGCTGCGCAGCCTGGCCGACCGGGCCGAGGCCCTGGCCGCGGGCGACCGCAAGACCGTGCTCTTCCCGCAGCACCACGACGAGGTCGGCGCCGTCACCCGCTCGCTGGAACTCATCCGGCAGCAACTGCAGGACCAGCGCCGGCAGCAGCCCCGCCGCACCCCGCCCCCGCCGTCCGCCCGGCAGCAGTCCGCGCCGCACCCGGACCCGGCCGAGCAGCAGGGCCCGCGGCAGGACCCGCCCCAGCAGCCCACGCCCCGGCAGAACCTGCTCGAGCGGTACGGCACGCGCCAGGACCCGCCCCAGCACCCCGCGCCCGAGCCGTACCCGCCGCAGCAGTACCCGCCCCAGCAGTACACAAGGAACTGATCACCCGTGCTCTTCCTCTACACCGTGCTGTTGGTCTGCTGCGCGATTCTGCTCGCCGCGGGCGTCGTGGAGCAGCGACGGCACTTCGCCAACCTGGAGAACATCCCCACCCGGGTCCTGGTCAACGGCATCCGCGGCAAGTCCTCCATCACCCGGCTGTGCGCGGGCGCGCTGCGCGGCGGCGACCTGGTCACCGTCGCCAAGACCACCGGCACCGCGGCCCGCTTCATCCACCCGGACGCCACCGAGGAGCCGGTCTACCGCAAGTTCGGCATCGCCAACGTGGTCGAGCAGATCGGCATCGTGCGGCGCGCCGCCGCGTACAAGCCGGACGCGCTGGTCATCGAGTGCATGGCCGTCATGCCGGCCCTGCAGGAGATCAACCAGTCCAAGCTGATCCGCTCCACCATCGGCGTGCTCTGCAACGTCCGCGAGGACCACCTCGCCGAGATGGGCCCCACCCTGGACGACGTGGCGCGCTCGCTGTGCCGCTCGATGCCCGAGGACGGCATCTGCGTCACCGCCGAGAAGGACCGCTTCCACATCCTCCAGGAGGAGGCGGACGCCCGTAACTGCAAGCTGGTCTACGCCGACCCGGAGACCGTCACCGACGAGGAGCTGCGCGGCTTCAGCTGGTTCACCTTCAAGGAGAACGTGGCCATCGCCCTCACCGTCGCCGAACTCCTCGGCGTCGACCGCGAGACGGCCCTGCAGGGCATGTACGACGCCCCGCCGGACCCCGGTGTCCTCTCCGTCGAGCGCTATCAGACACACGAGGGCAAGAAGCTGCGCTTCGCCAACGTCTTCGCGGCCAACGACCCCGAGTCGACGCTGATGAACATCAACCAGCTCCTCGACCTCGGCGCCATCCACCGCCCGCTCAACGTGGTCATCAACTGCCGTCCCGACCGCGTCGAACGCAACGGCCAGATGGGCGAGATCATCCCCGACCTCGACCCCGACCGGGTCTTCGTCATCGGCCACCCGGCCAAGTCCGCCATCGACGCCATCCCCGCCGACTTCCGCTCGCGCGCCGTCGACCTCGGCGGCGACAAGCGCGACCCCGAGGAGTTCATGGGCAAGATGCTGGACATGCTCGGCCCGGACTCGTCGATGGTCGCGATCGGCAACATCCACGGTCAGGGCGAGATCCTGCTGGAGCACCTCGCCGAACTGCCGCCGGACGAGAGCGCCGACGAACCGGTGGCCGCCACGGCCCCGGCCGGCCGGTCCGAGGCGGCACCCGCCGTGGTCGAGCACGTCGAGACCATGCAGCTGTACGCACCCCGCCTCGACCCGTACCAGGGCTACCCGGAGGCGTACGAGTCCCGCTACGCCCAGCAGCCGTACATCCAGCCGCTCCCCGCCCAGCGGGAGGCCGCACACCCGTACCCCCAGGGGGAGCGGACGAGCCAGGCGACGCACGACCATGCGTACGCCCACGACACGTGGACGCAGCCGCAGTCGTACGACGGCGGCGGGCCCGCCCCCGCCGCCCCGCGGGAACCCGCGGACAGCGGCCGGACGGCCGAGCAGGCCCCGCCCCGCGGGCTGTTCGAACCCCGTGTCCCGCCCCAGCCTTCCGCCGACGACAGCCAGCAGTGGCACAGCCCAGGAGAACAGCGTTGATCCCCTCCGTCCTCACCCCCGAGATCGCCGCGATCGGCATCGGCCTGGGCCTGATGTTCTCGCTCATGTGCTACCTGACGACCAATCTGTCGCCGGGCGGCATGATCACCCCGGGCTGGCTCGCGCTCACCCTCATCGAGGACCTCCAGCGCGCCGCCCTGGTCATCGGGGTGACCGTGCTGACGTACCTCGCCACGCTGCTCATGCAGAAGTTCGTGATCCTGTACGGCAAGCGGCTCTTCGCGGCCGTCGTGCTCAGCGGCGTGCTGATCCAGGCCACCGTGATCATCGTGCTGCAGATGGAGTTCCCGCTGCTGTACGCGAACCAGACACTCGGCTTCATCGTCCCCGGCCTGATCGGCTACCAGCTGGTCCGTCAGCCCAAGGGCGCGACCCTGCTGTCCGTCGCGTCGGTCTCGCTGGCCACCTACGTGGTCCTGACCGCCGGCATCCTCCTGGGCGCCATGCCGACCGCCTGAACCCTTCCGTACCTCACGTACCCCTGGAGCCTCCACCATGCCGAAGCGCAAAGGCCGGCCCGTCCTCCACGCGGCGACGGTCCTGGCGCTGCTCGCGGGCAGCGCGTACTTCACCTACGAGCTGCGCAAGGACGAGCAGGCGAAGCTCCCGGCCGCCCAGACGATCACCGAGAACCTGAACAGCTCGGGCAACGGCAAGGCGACCGGCGAGCAGACCTGGGAACGGCTGAACAACCCGGCGCGCTCGGTGCTGCGCGACGGCAAGGGCGCCGTCATCGCCACCTTCACGGACGGTGCCCGTACGGCCACCCTCAAGGGCCCGACGCGGACCTTCACCGAACCGGCCAACACCACCACCAAGGTGGTCACCGACGACTGGGTGCGCCTCATGCCGGAGAGCTGGGCCAAGGGCGCCGAGAAGCAGCAGTGGTTCAAGGACTGGTTCAAGCAGTACTACGGCAGCGAGGAGGACGACGTCTTCGCGTTCGCCTTCCAGTACATCGTGGGCGCGCCGGTCAAGAAGGACGACCAGGGCGTCCAGTACGCGGGCCACGCCACCTACGGCCCCCTCAAGGCCGACGGCGTCGACCGTGCCGAACAGACCGACTTCTACGACTACCTGGGCATCCCGTACACCTTCCGGGACGGCGTCACCGTGTACCCGCAGAAGGACCGCCTGCGCGCCGTGGACTGCTCCGGCTATCTGCGGCTGGTCTACGGCTACCGGGCCCGCTACCCGCTGATGTCGGACAACACGCACGGCGACGGGCTGCCGCGCACCGCCGACGGCATGGCCCGCGGCAAGGAGGGCGTCGACATCATCAAGCTCCAGGGGCCGAGCCCCTGGTACGTGCGGCCCCAGAACATCGACGTCCTGCAGCCCGGCGACCTGCTGTTCTTCAAGATGGACCACCGCACCGCCAACCACATGGACCACTCCGCGATCTACCTCGGGCCGGACACCGAGGGCCACAAGGTCTTCATCTCCAGCCGCAAGGAGCAGAACGGACCGACCATCGGCGACCAGGGCGGTGTCTCGCGCCTCGACGGCAACGGCTTCTACGCCAAGCTGTTCCGCACCGCGAAGCGGCTGTGAGCGGGCGGGCGGGGGTACTGCCGGGCCCACGGCTTAGAGTGAACCGGTGAACGGCGACTGGCTCCTGCGCGGCCGCGACGGCCGGCTCAGTGTCTACCAGCTGTCGGGCGACACCGTCCTGGTGCGGGCGGAGCGCGAGCCCGGCGGCCCCTGGACCGACCCGCGGCGCGTGGGCGGCGATCAGCGGCTGCACCCCTCGGTCGGTGTCGGACAGGGCGCGGACGGCTATGCCCACCTGGTGGCCTGGCGGCCCACGGTCGAGGGCGAGTCGGGCCTGGTGCACTCCACGCACTTCCGCCCGCTGCTCGCGCCCCTGGACTGGAACTCGATCGGCCACCCGAAGAAGAAGGGCGACCGCACGGGCACACCCGCCGTCACCGTCGACGCCCAGGGCCGCGCCCATGTCTTCGTCCGCAACAACGGTGCGGGGGTGCACCACGTCGTCCAGATGGAGAAGGGCGGCTGGGAGCCTTGGCGGGACCTGCGGGGCAGCAAGGTCCAGGACGGCCTGGCGGCGGTGACCGGGGAGTCCGGCAGGGTCGAGGTGTACGCGGCCGTTCCCGACGGCATCCTGCACTGGCGCCAGGAGGAGCCGGGCGCCCGGCCGGTCATGCAGGAGCCGCTGAAGGCCCCGGTCCGCCCCGGCACCCTGCGCGCCCTGGCGACCTCACCCGAGAGCACGACGGTGTTCTTCACGGACACCTCGGGGGACCTGTGCGCCTGGCGCCCCGGCGGCAAGCCGGCGGTCCTCCTGCCCGCGGCGGGCCCCGGCCCGGTCGCGGCGGTCCGCTGCGAACTCGACGGCCACGGCTGCACCCTGCTCGCCCAGCGCTCGGCGAGCGGCCGTGTCGCCTTCGCCGCCTACCCGACCGAACTGGAGTCGGCGGGCGCCTGGTGGACCGAGTCGGGCCCGCGACTGCCCGTGGACGCGACGGTGTCCCTGACCACGGATGCCGACGGCCGGGTGACGGCGGCAACCCTGTCCCCGTCCACGGGCCAACTCCTGCTGACCCGCCGCAAGGACGAACCGGGCATGGCGCTGGAGGCGTGGCGGCAGGTCTGAACCGGCACACGCAAAACGCCGGGTGCCCGCACCCCGCAGGGGTACGCGCACCCGGCGTTCACCGGCGGAGCGTTACGCCGGGACGCTCGCCACGCCCGGGGCCAGGAACTTCTTGCCGTTCACGCGCTCCGAGACGCCCTCGCGGTCCAGGTACGGCGTGATGCCGCCCAGGTGGAAGGGCCAGCCGGCGCCCGTGATCAGGCAGAGGTCGATGTCCTGGGCCTCGGCGACGACGCCCTCGTCGAGCATGAGCCCGATCTCCTGCGCCACCGCGTCGAGCACCCGCGCCCGGACCTGCTCCTCGGTCAGGACGGTGTCACCCTGCTTGAGCAGCGCGGCGACCTCCGGGTCCAGCTCCGGCTTGCCGCTGTCGTAGACGTAGAAGCCGCGCTTGCCCGCCTTGACGACGGCCGCGAGGTTCGGGGAGACCGTGAAGCGGTCCGGGAAGGCCCGGTTGAGGGTCTCCGAGACGTGCAGGCCGATCGCGGGACCGACCAGCTCCAGGAGCACCAGCGGGGACATCGGCAGGCCGAGCGGCTCGACGGCCTTCTCGGCGACCTCGACCGGGGTGCCCTCGTCGATGACGTTCTGGATCTCGCCCATGAAGCGGGTCAGGATGCGGTTGACGACGAACGCCGGGGCGTCCTTCACCAGAACCGCCGTCTTCTTCAGCTTCTTGGCGACGGCGAAGGCCGTGGCCAGCGAGGCGTCGTCGGTCTTCTCGCCGCGGACGATCTCCAGCAGGGGGAGGATCGCGACGGGGTTGAAGAAGTGGAAGCCCACGACCCGCTCGGGGTGCTTGAGCTTCGACGCCATCTCCGTGACCGACAGCGAGGAGGTGTTGGTCGCGAGGATCGCGTGCGCCGGGGCGACCGCCTCGACCTCCGCGAAGACCTGCTGCTTGACACCGATCTCCTCGAAGACGGCCTCGATGACGAAGTCCGCGTCGGAGAAGCCCTCGGCCTTGTCCAGGACACCGGTGACCAGGGCCTTGAGACGGTTGGCCTTGTCCTGGTTGATCCGGCCCTTGCCGAGCAGCTTGTCGATCTCGGCGTGGACGTAGCCCACACCCTTGTCGACGCGCTCCTGGTCGATGTCGGTCAGCACGACCGGCACCTCCAGGCGGCGCAGGAACAGCAGGGCCAGCTGCGAGGCCATCAGACCGGCGCCGACCACGCCGACCTTGGTGACCGGGCGGGCCAGGTTCTTGTCCGGGGCGCCGGCGGGACGCTTGCCGCGCTTCTGGACGAGGTTGAACGCGTAGATCCCGGCGCGCAGTTCGCCGCCCATGATCAGGTCGGCGAGGGCCTTGTCCTCGGCGTCGTAGCCCTGCTGCAGGTCACCGTTCCTGGCGGCGGCGATGATGTCGAGGGCGCGGTAGGCGGCCGGAGCGGCGCCGTGCACCTTGGAGTCCGCGATGAAGCGGCCCTTGGCGACGGCCTGGTCCCACGCCTCACCGCGGTCGATCACCGGGCGCTCGACCTCGATGTCGCCCTTGAGGACCTGCGCGGTCCAGATCAGCGACTGCTCCAGGAAGTCGGCGCCCTCGAAGATCGCGTCGGCGATGCCGAGCTCGAAGACCTGCTTGCCCTTGAGCTGCTTGTTCTGGTTCAGGGAGTTCTCGATGATGACCGAGACGGCCTTGTCGGCGCCGATCAGGTTCGGCAGCAGGGTGCAGCCGCCCCAGCCGGGGACCAGGCCGAGGAAGACCTCGGGCAGCGAGAACGCCGGGATCGCCTTGGAGACGGTCCGGTAGCTGCAGTGCAGACCGACCTCGACGCCGCCGCCCATCGCCGCGCCGTTGTAGTAGGCGAAGGTCGGCACGGCCAGCTTCGACAGGCGCTTGAAGACGTCGTGGCCGCCCTTGCCGATGGCCAGCGCGTGCTCGTGCTCCTTGAGGATCTCCACGCCCTTGAGGTCGGCGCCGACCGCGAAGATGAACGGCTTGCCGGTGATACCGACGCCGACGATCCCGCCGTCCGCCGCCTCCTTCTCGACCTGGTCGATCGCGGCGTTCAGGTTCGCCAGCGATCCCGGGCCGAAGGTGGTCGGCTTGGTGTGGTCGAAGCCGTTGTCAAGCGTGATCAGCGCGAAGCGGCCGGCCCCGGACGGCAGGTCCAGGTGGCGTACGTGCGCACTGGTGACGACCTCGTCGGGGAAGAGTTCGGAAGCCTGCTTCAGAAGCTCGGCGGTGGTGCTCACTTGTCCCCCTCGAAGTACGGGTTCTCCCAGATGACCGTCGCGCCCATGCCGAAGCCGACGCACATGGTGGTCAGGCCGTAGCGGACCTCGGGCTGCTCCTCGAACTGGCGGGCCAGCTGCGTCATCAGCCGGACGCCGGAGGAGGCGAGCGGGTGACCGAAGGCGATGGCGCCGCCGTACTGGTTGACGCGCTCGTCGTCGTCCGCGATGCCGTAGTGGTCGAGGAGGGCCAGGACCTGGACGGCGAAGGCCTCGTTGATCTCGAACAGGCCGATGTCGGAGATCGACAGGCCCGCCTTGGCGAGGGCCTTCTCCGTGGCCGGGATCGGGCCGTAGCCCATGACCTCCGGCTCGACGCCCGCGAAGGCGTACGACACGAGCCGCATCTTCACCGGCAGGCCGTTCTCGCGGGCGAAGTCCTCGCTCGCGATGATCGACGCGGTGGCGCCGTCGTTGAGACCGGCCGCGTTACCGGCGGTGACCCGGCCGTGCACACGGAACGGCGTCTTCAGGCCGGAGAGGTTCTCCAGGGTGGTGCCCGGGCGCATCGGCTCGTCGGCGGTGACCAGGCCCCAGCCGGTCTCGCCGGCCTCCGGGTTGGTGCGGCGCACCGAGATCGGCACCAGGTCCTGCTGGATCTTGCCGTTGGCGTAGGCCTTGGCGGCCTTCTCCTGCGAGCGCACCGCGTACTCGTCGGCGCGCAGCTTGGTGATCTGCGGGTACCGGTCGTGCAGGTTCTCCGCGGTCATGCCCATGAAGAGGGCGGACTCGTCGACCAGCTTCTCGGAGACGAACCGCGGGTTCGGGTCCACGCCCTCGCCCATCGGGTGGCGGCCCATGTGCTCGACGCCACCGGCGATGACGGCGTCGTAGGCGCCGAAGGCGATCGAACCGGCGGTCGTCGTCACGGCGGTCAGGGCGCCGGCGCACATGCGGTCGATCGAGTAGCCGGGCACGGACTGCGGCAGGCCGGCGAGGATCCCGGCGGTGCGGCCGAGCGTGAGCCCCTGGTCGCCGATCTGCGTGGTCGCGGCGATGGCGACCTCGTCGATCTTCTTCGGGTCCAGACCGGGGTTGCGGCGCAGCAGCTCCCGGATCGCCTTCACGACGAGGTCGTCGGCGCGGGTCTCGTGGTAGATGCCCTTCGGGCCCGCCTTGCCGAACGGGGTGCGGACGCCGTCGACGAAGACGACGTCCCTGACGGTACGAGGCACGATGGCTCTCCTCCAGATGCGGGATGGCACTGCCGCGCTGCGCTGAGCGCGCGCTCAGTCCCCATGCTACTTATGAGTAACGTAGCTGCACACCCCTGGACGGGGGAGCGGTGAACGTCACACCTTCGGTGGCGCCGGCCCCGGGGCGTGGGTACCCGATGCGGGCAATCGCCGACAGCGTCGGATGCGTCGGCCGGCCCGGCTGTGATCGCGAAGGTGGCGGCCGTTCACAGCGATTTCAGGCAGCCCCTTCCTCTATTGATTGCGGAGCGCATGAAGCCGATGCTA
The DNA here is from genome assembly GCF_055603265.1 of Streptomyces sp. NPDC037288. Classification (NCBI taxonomy): domain Bacteria; kingdom Bacillati; phylum Actinomycetota; class Actinomycetes; order Kitasatosporales; family Streptomycetaceae; genus Streptomyces; species Streptomyces sp. NPDC037288. Next base: position 10,571 of record NZ_JBVJVY010000027.1, on the reverse strand, counting down.
GAGTGCGTTCCTATACATTGTAGAGGAGGTTAGTGTGAGTGACCCGGCCCCTCATCGCCGGCGCTGGTGGATCCTGGGCGTCTTAAGTCTTTCCCTGTTGACCGTCGTGCTTGACAACACGGTTCTCAATGTCGCCCTGCCGTCACTGGTGAAGGACTTAGGCGCGAGCACCGCCGAAACCCAGTGGATCGTCAATTCCTATTCGCTCGCCCAGGCAGGTCTGTTGTTGACCGCCGGGAATGTGGCGGACCGATACGGTCGCAAGCGCGCGCTGCTCCTGGGTCTCGGCGTCTTCGGTCTTGGATCTCTTGGCGCGGCCTTCTCCGCCACGCCGGTCCAGCTGATTCTCACCCGCGCCTTCATGGGGATCGGCGGCTCCTTCCTCATGACCACCACGCTGGCGTTGGTCATGCAGATCTTCCCCGACTCCGAGCGCCCCAAGGCCATCGGCGTATGGGCCGGGGTCAGTGCTCTCGGATTCACCGCGGGGCCCGTGGTCGGCGGATTCATGCTCGACCATGCGTGGTGGGGTTCGATCTTCCTGATCAACCTTCCCGTGGCGGCCGTCAGCCTTGTCGCGGTCATCTTCATGGTGCCGGAGTCGAAGAATCCAACGGGAGGCCGACCGGACCTCGTGGGGGCTGCACTCTCCGTCGCAGGAATGGTCGGCATCGTTTATGCCGTCATCGTCAGCCCGTCGAAAGGGTGGGGGTCGGGCGAGACCCTGGTCCCGGGTGTGGCCGGGCTACTGGCCATGGGGCTCTTCATTCTCTGGGAGCGCCGCATTCCTCATCCCATGCTCAGTATGTCGCTTTTCCAGGACCGCATGTTCAGTTTCGCCGCGACCGGCGGCATTCTTGTCGCGTTCGGCATGAGCGGTGCCCTGTTCGTGCTCACCCAGTACTTGCAGTTCCTGGAGGGCTTCAGCCCGATCAAGGCCGGCTTCGCCACCGCCCCGATGGCGGCGACCGTGGTCGTGTTCAACCTGACGGGGACCGGTGCCCGGGTGCTGCGGCGGATCGGCTCCGGCCGTGCCGTCATGGTCGGGATCCCGCTGATCGCCGCGGGACTGGCGACGTCCGGGATCTTCGTCCGGGACGGCTACCCGGGAATCGTCGTGGGGCTGGTCCTGGTCGGTTCCGGAGTCGGGCTCGCCATGCCCGCGGTGGCGAACGCGATCATGACGGCGATCTCGCGGAAACGCGCGGGCACCGGCGCCGGGGTCAACGGCACCCTTCAGGAGCTCGGCGCGAGTCTGGGCGTGGCGGTGCTGGGTGCCGTACTCTCCGCGCGATTCGCGTCCTCGCTGCCGAACGTTCTGCACAACGAGGGAAACCAGTCCCTGCCGGCCGCGCTGGCCAAGGCGGCGGCCCTGCCCGGTTCCGCGGCGCTCGCCAAGGACGCGAAGGACGCTTTCGTCGCGGGCTTGTCCACCAGCCAGATCACCGGTGCCGTCCTTCTCTTCATCGGTGGTCTCGTCGTGGGGCGGGCCCTCCGCCGTGCCGAGCGCACCATCCAGGGGCAGCCGGCGCAGGGCGGTTCCCAGCGCCCGAAAGCACCGTCCTCGGCCGGCGTCCACGAGTGACCGGCAGCGGGTGTGCCACCCCCGGGCAGTGCCTGACCGGAACACGGCGGCACCGCCCCGCGGCCGGATGCCGTGGGGCGGTGCTCAGGCGCCCAGCCAGGCCACCAGGTCCCGCTTGAGGACCTTCCCGCTCGCGCCGACCGGGAGCGCGTCGACGAACTCCACACGCCGCGGATACTTGTACGCCGCCATCCGCTGCCTGCTCCAGGCCACGAGCCGCGCTCCGAGTTCGGGGCCGGGTGTCGCCCCGGACGCCGCGATCACCACCGCGCACACCTCCTCGCCGTGGGTGGTGTCCGGAACGCCGACGACGGCGACCTGTGCCACGGCCGGGTGCCGCATGAGGACCTCCTCGACCTCGCGCGGGTACACGTTGTAGCCGTTGCGCAGCACCATGTCCTTCTTGCGGTCCACGAGGGAGAGGTAGCCCTCCTCGTCCTTCACACCGAGGTCGCCGGAGCGGAACCAGCCGTCCACCATCACCTCGGCCGTGGCCTCGGGCCGGCCGAGATAGCCGGCCATCACGTTGTGGCCGCGGATGACGACCTCGCCGATCTCGTTCGGCGGGAGCAGCTCGATACGGTCCTCCACGTCGGGCCGGGCGATCGCGACGTCGATCCCCCACACCGGCCGGCCGACCGTTCCCGGGCGGCGCGGCCACGCCCGCTGGTTGTAGGCAACCACCGGGGAGGTCTCCGTCAGGCCGTACCCCTCGTAGATCGGGCAGCCGAACACCGCCTCGAAGTCCTCCAGGACCGTGACCGGCAGCGCCGATCCTCCGGAGAACGCCCGGTCGAGGCGCGGCCGGTGGCCGGCCCGGTCGACGGCGTCGAGCAGCGCGATGTACATCGTCGGCACGCCCATGAAGACCGTGCACCGGTGGGTCACCATCAGCTCGAGGGCGCGCGGCGCGTCGAAGGCGGGCATCAGCACCATGGTCCCGCCGGCCCGGAAGCAGACGCCCATGCCGCAGATCTGCCCGAACGTGTGGAAGAGCGGCAGCACCCCGAGCAGCACGTCATCGGCCTGGAAGCCGAAGGGGGACAGCATCGAGACGGTGATGTTCATGGTGACGTTGAGGTGGGTGAGCATCGCCCCCTTGGGCCGGCCGGTGGTGCCGGAGGTGTAGAGGACCAACGCGATGTCGTCCGGCTCGCACGGGCGGTAGGTGTCGACGGGGACGGCCTGTTCGGCGAGCACATCCAGCCGGGGGCCCGCCGCGTCGTCGTCCGCCAGCACCGTGAGCACCGGTACGCCGGCCTGCTCAGCGCCCGGGTGGCCCTCACCGAGCAACGGCGCGGCACAGACCAGCGTGGCGGCGCCGCAGTCCCGCAGCGCGTAGCCGATCTCCTCGGCCTTGAGTAGCGCGTGCAACGGCACCACGGTCGCGCCGAGCGCCAGGGCGCCGAAGTACACCTTGGGGAAGTGCGGCGTGTTCGTCAGCAGCATCGCGACCCTGTCGCCCGGGCCGATCCCGTGGTTCTTCAGCACCGACGCGTACTGCCGTGCCTGCTCCCACAGACTGCGATAGGTGATCTCCTGCGACTCGCAGATGACGGCCGGGTGGTCCGGGCGGCCGGCCGCGGACTCGGCGAGTACGGCTGCCAGGGACAGGGACATAGAGGCTCCACACATCGATCGGTTTCCAGGCCAGGGGCCGGCGGCGGCCACCGGGCGCCGACGGACGGCGGGCGAACCCTCCGGCCGCCGGCGCCCCGTGCCCCGCACGCGGTGCGCCCCGTCGGGGACCCGCGCCCCGGCAGGTCAGGCGTTACGGGCTTCGCCGCCGCGGGGCAGCTGCAGTTCCTGCCAGACGTCCTCGAGGGCTTCGGCGAACTTCTTGACGTCGGCGGGTGTGTGGGCGGCGGAGGGGGTGGCCCGCAGGATCTCCTCCCCGACCCGGACGCTCGGCGCGTTGATGGACTGCACGTAGACCCCGTACCGCTCCAGGAGCAGGGCGCACGCCTTGCGGCACCGTTCGTCGTCGCCGACGAAGACGGAGACGATGTGCGTCTCGGAGGACAGGAAGGGGATACCGCGCTCGGTGAGCAGCCGGTGGAGCAACCGGGCGTTCTCCGCGAGCCGTTGGCGCTCCTGCTCGGACGACCGCAGGTGCCGGATCGCGGCGAGCGCGCCGGCGACGGTGGCCGGCGGCAGCGAGGTGGTGAAGATGAAGGACCGGGAGAAGCCGCGGACGGACTCGACCAGCGCCGCCGGACCGGCGATGTAACCACCGGCCGTACCGAAGCCCTTGGCCAGAGTGCCCATGACGACCGTGAACTCGTCGGCGATTCCCTCGCGGGCCGCGATGCCCGCGCCCTCGGGCCCGTACATCCCGACCGCGTGCACCTCGTCGAGGTACGTGGTGGCGCCGAACCGCTTGGCCAGTGCGGCTATCTCGCTGAGCGGCGCGATGTCACCGGACATGGAGTACACCGACTCCAGGACGATGAGCTTGGGGCGATCCGGGTCGGCGGCGGCCAGCAGCTCCTCGAGGTGGGCCACGTCGTTGTGGCGGAAGATGCGCTTCTCCGCGCCGCTGTGCCGCAGGCCGTCGATGATGGACGCGTGGTTCAACTCGTCGGAGAAGACCAGCGTGTTCGGGGCGCGTCCGGCGATGACGGACAGCGATCCGTCGTTGGCCGTGTACCCGGAGGGGAAGATGACGGCGGCCTCCTTGCCGTGCAGCGCCGCGACCTCCTTTTCCAGCAGCACGTGGAGATGGTTGGTCCCGCTGATGTTCCGGGAACCGCCCGCGCCGGCGCCGAACGCGTCGACGGCGTCCTTCACGGCTTCGAGAACGGCGGGATGCTGCCCCATACCGAGATAGTCGTTGCTGCACCACACATCGATGTCCCGGTCGGTGTCCTCGAACGACCGACGCGCGACGGCGCTGGGGAACTTCCCCGCACGCCGGCCGACCTCCAGGAATTCCCGCCACTGAGCGCCGAATTCCGCCATCTCGCGGGAGAAGAACTCCAGGTGCTGGTTCATTGCGCTGACTCGCTCTCCATGTGGTACCAGTCCGAAAGTAAAGGTATGTGACGTATCAGGAAGAATCCGAAGAACCGGGAGAACCGGACGACGGAGCCGCTGCCCCGGCGCGCAGGAGCTGTTTGTCGGGCTTGCCCGAAGCAGTGAGAGGCAGACGTTCCCGCAGGGTGATGACGGCGGGTGCGTGGAACGGCGACAGGGCGGTCGAGACGTGGGCGCGCAGCTCCGCCACCCAGGCCTCCGGCTCCCGGCCGGGGCCGCCGCGCCCGTCCTGCCCGTGGCGCAGGACCACCGCGGCGTGCACGTGCTCGACCTCGTCACCGTCCCGGACGCCGTAGACCGCCGCCTGGGCGACCTGCGGATGGGACAGCAACGCGCTCTCGACGGCGCTGGGATGGACCTTCTCGCCCTTGCTCTTGATGACGTCGCCGAGCCGGCCGATGAGAAACAGATGGCCCTCGTGGTCCAGACGGCCGAGGTCTCCGGTGTGGAGCCAGCCGTCGCGCAGGACGCTCCGGGACCGGTCGTCGTCGCCGTACCCGTCCATCATGACCGGCGAGCGGACGCACACCTCGCCGGTATTCCCCGGCGGCAGGTCCCGTCCGGTCTCCGGGTCCCGGACGACCACCTCGACACCCGGAATCGGGCGTCCGGCACCGGCGAGGAGGTCCGCCCGGAAGTGGTCGGGGGGCGTCAGCACGCTGATGCCCCAGCTCTCCGTCGTCCCGTAGGTCTGGATGAGGACGGGTCCGAAGGCCCGAACGGCCTGCTCCAGGCGGGCCGGGGACGCCGGGCAGCCGCCGTAGATCAGCTGCTGGAGGCTGCTCAGATCGGCCGAGCCGAACCCGGGGTGGTCGAGGAGTGCGTAGATGTGCGGGACGGCCAGGAAGGTACGGGTCACACGGTGCGCGGACACCGCCTCCAGGACCGCTCCCGCCTCGAACTCCTCGTGCAGCACGACCGTACCGCCCGAGGTGAGCGCGGCGTCCACCATGGGCCCGATCGTGTGGCTGAGCGGGGTGGTGACCAGCATCCGCGGCCGGCTGCCGGAGTCCACGGTGGTGGCCACCATGTGGTTCCAGGCGGCCAGCGAGCGGCGCACACCCTTGGGCCGCCCGGTGGAACCACTCGTGTACGTGGTGACGGCGGGCACCCGGGGGACGAGCGACGCCAGCGCGACGGGGTCGGTGAGGGCCTCCTCGTCCCCGGCCTCCGCGGTGAGGTCGAGGAAGCCGGCGGCCGGGCCCTGGAGGCACGCGAGGGTGAGGGGTCCGGGCACGTGGGCCCGGACCGCCCGCGCCTGGTCCACCCGGGCCGCGTCGGTGACCAGCAGCGCGGCCCCGGTCTCCGCCAGGGCGGCGGCCTGAACGGCCGCGGGCAGGACGGCACCCGAGGACGCCGCGTTGGTGGAACCGACGTGCACCACGCCCGCACCGAGCAGGTGCGCCGCGTACCGGACCACCAGCATGTCCGGGCTGTTGGGCGCGGTGAGGACGCCCAGGATCGTGTCCGGCCCCACCCCGTGGGCCGCGAGGCCGGCCGCCGCGGTGACGACCGCCCCGTGGAGTTCGCGTGCGGTGCGGACGCCGTCGGACCACCGTACGACGATGCGCTCCGGCTCCTCGCGCAGGGCGTCGAGGAGGCTGCCCACGTAGTGGGGGTGCTCCCGCGACGGACGCGCGGGAGCGGACTGCGGTCGCGAGGTCATGCCGTGGAGGCCTCCGCCGTGGCCTGCTGGATCGCGCTGACGACGCTGCGGGGCCGCATGTCGGTCCACTGCGCCTCGATGTGGTCCAGGCACTCCTGGCGGCCGGCCTTCTCGTGCGCGATGTGCCAGCCGGCGGGCACGTCGATGTACGCGGGCCAGAGCGAGTACTGACCCTCGTCGTTCACCAGCGCCAGGTATTCGCCGTCGTTGTTCTCGAAGGGGTTGGACACGGTCGTGTACCTCTCTGTCGTTTCCTTGTCTGCGCCCGGGCAGGGCATGTCGCGCCGCATGCGTCGGATACCTCCGCACGGCGGCGGGAAGGGTGATGCGTCCGGGGGAGTCAGTCCGCCGTGCCGAGCTTGTCCGCGACCACCTTCGCGATCTCGGCAAGCGGCCCCGGCTGCACCATGTTCCGGTGCTCGCAGGCGATCGGGTGGTCCTCGATGCGGCCCTCGATGTGCGGTCGCCAACTCCGCGCCGTCGGTGCCTTGTCGTCCCGGCCCGACATGGCGGTGAAGTGGAGGAGGTCCCCCCGGAAGCGGACGGGGTCGAATCCCCTGAGCAGCTTGTTGTTGTTGATGAAGATGTCCATGAGCGCGGCGGTGCTCCGCTCGTCGAGACTGGCGAGGGCGCTGCCTTCCCGCCGGAGGATGTCCAGCGTGGCCGCCCGGTCCAGTCCGTTCTCCGCGTCCGCACCGGGATCGATCCCGACGAAGTGCAGGAGGTCGGCGAGGAGTTCCCGCTCCAGGCCCCCTTCCCCGCCGTGGTCCTGTTCCGGAACGATCGGGTAGGCGTCGAGCATCGCCAGCAAGCCGACCGTCTCGCCCTTCTCCTGCAGCCGGGTCGCGATCACGTGCGCCACCATGCCGCCGAAGGACCAGCCCAGCAGGTGGTACGGGCCCTCCGGCTGCACCGACCTGATCTGCTCCAGGTAGTCGTCGGCCATCTCCTCGACGGTCGCCGGCAACCGCGTCGCCTCGGCGAGCCCCCGGGCCTGCAGGCCGTAGATCGGGCGGTCCGGCTCGAGGTGCTGGAGCAGCCCGGCGTAGCACCAGCTCAGGCCGCCTCCCGGGTGGATGCAGAAGAGCGGGGGCCGGGTGCCGTTGACCCGCAGCGGCAGCAGGACGTCCAGGGCGCCCTCGCTGGTGTCCACGCCCAGCCGTGCGGCCAGGCCGGCCACGGTCGGCGCCTCGAACACGCTGCGGATCGACAGCTCCACGCCCAGCAGGTCGTGCACCCGGTTGATCAGCCGCGTCGCCAGCAGGGAGTGGCCGCCCAGGTCGAAGAAGTTGCTGTCGATGTCGACCCGGGGCAGGCCCAGGACCTCGGCGAAGACGCCGCACAGGATCTCTTCCTGGGGGGTGCGCGGGCCCCGCCCGGAGGATGCGATGTCCAGCACCGGCGCGGGCAGGGCCCGCCGGTCCACCTTGCCGCTGGGCGTCAGCGGCAGCGCCTCCAGCACGACGACCGCGGACGGCACCATGTGCTCCGGCAGCGCACCGGCGAGGTAGGTGATGCCCGCCAGGTAGGTGCGGAGCGCCGGGACGTCCACCTCGCGTCCGGGGACGGGCACGACATAGCCGACGAGGCGCCCCTCGCCCGGGCCGTCGGTCCGCAGCGCCACCGCCGCCTGGGAGACGTCCGGGTGCCCGGCCAGGACCGTCTCGATCTCGCCCAGTTCCACGCGCATACCCCGGACCTTGACCTGGGAGTCGGCTCGGCCGACGTACTCCAGTTGGCCCGCGGCGTTCCAGCGGACGAGGTCGCCGGTGCGGTACATCCGTTCGCCGGGGGTGCCGAAGGGGTTGGCGACGAAGCGTTCCGCGGTCAGTCCGGGGCGGTCCCGGTAGCCGCGGGCCAGGGCCGCGCCGGCCAGGTACAGTTCGCCGGTCACTCCGGTGGGCACCGGGGTCAGTCCGGCGTCCAGGACGTACGTCTGCGTGTTCCAGACGGGCCCGCCGATCGGCGCCGTCGCCCCCCACTGTGTCACGTCCTCAGGGACGGTGTGGGCGGTGACCAGGTGGGTTTCCGAGGGGCCGTAGTGGTTGTGCAGCCGTCGGCCGGGCTGAGCCGTGACGAAGTCCCGCACGGCCGGAGTCAGACGCAGGGCTTCGCCTCCCTGGCCGATGTGACGGAGGTCGGGGAGTGTGCGGCCCTGTTCCAGTGCCGCCTGGCACACCGCTTCGACCATCACGGTGGGCGCGTACAGTTCCTGGATCCGGTGTTCTTCGAGCCAGTGTACGAAGCGGGCCGCGTCGCGTCGCACCTCGGCGTCGGGGACCACCAGCCGCTTCCCGGACCCCAGTGACTCCAGGATCTCCTGTGCCGAGACGTCGAAGCTGATCGCGGTGAACTGCGCCACGGACGCGCCCGGTTCGCCGCCGATGGTTGTGATGTGCCAGGCGATCAGGTTCGCCAGCGCGCCCACGGTCATCACGACGCCCTTGGGGGTGCCGGTGGAGCCGGAGGTGTAGATGACATAGGCCGGGGACTGCGGCAGGACGACGCCGTGACGCTCACTCGCGGTCACGTCACCCGTCGGCAGTGCCGTGAGCTCGCCGGTCACCGCCGGATCGTCGAGCAGCACCCGTGTCACGCCGTCCGGGAGCCCGGAAGCGACCTCCCCGGTGCTCACCATCAGCACCGGGCTCGCGTCCCGCATCATGAACGCCAGGCGTTCGGCGGGGTAGTCGAGATCGAGGGGCAGGTAGGCGGCGCCGGTCTTGAGGACCGCCAGCACGGCGACGATCAGTTCGGCCGAGCGGGGCACGGCCAGCGCCACCAGCTGCTCTGGCCCCGCGCCCCGGGCGATCAGCAGGCGTGCCAGACGGTTGGCCCGCTCGTTCAGCTCGGCGTACGACAGCTCGGTGGCGTCGAAGACCAGTGCCGGTGCGTCGGGCCTGGCGCGCACCTGCGCCTCGAACGCCTCCGACAGCACACCGGGCACCGCCACGTCCTGGTCGGTGTCGTTCCACTGGTTCACGAGCCGGTCACGCTCGTCCGCCGACAGCAGATCCACCGCTGCGACGCGCTTGTCGGGTTCGGTCACGACCTGTTCGAGGGTCTGTACCAGGCGTTCGACCAGGGATTCCACGGTGCTGCGGTCGAAGAGGTCGGTGCTGTATTCCACGAAGCCTTCGAGCCCGGAGGGGGTGCCGGTGCCGGAGAGCCGTTCGTCGATGTTGAACAGCAGGTCGAAGCGAGAGGTGCCCGTGCCGACCGGTGTGCTGTGTGCTGTGACGCCGGGCAGGGACAGCTCGCCCGTCTTGGCGCTCTGGAAGGCCAGCATGACCTGGAAGAGGGGGTGGTGGGAGAGCGAGCGGGTGGGGTTGAGGACCTCCACCAGGTGTTCGAAGGGGACGTCCTGGTGGGCGTAGGCGGCCAGGTCCGTTTCACGGACCCGGGCCAGCAGCTCGCGGAACGTCGGGTCGCCGGAGACGTCGGTGCGCAGGACGAGTGTGTTGACGAAGAATCCGACCAGGTCGTCGAGTGCCTCGTCCATTCGGCCGGCGATGGGGGAGCCGAGGGGGATGTCGGAGCCGGCGCCCAGGCGCTTGAGCAGGACCGCGAGACCGGCCTGCAGGACCATGAACACACTCGCCCCGCACTCCCGGGCCAGTGCCACGACCCGGTCGTGCAGCTCCGGGCTGATGGTCAGGGGGACCGCGTCTCCCGCGTAACTGGCCACCGCCGGACGCGGACGGTCCACCGGAAGCTCCAACTGCTCCGGAACGCCCTCCAACGCGTTCGTCCAGAACTGCACCTGCCGGCCCGCGAGGCTGTCGGGGTCCTTCTCGTCGCCGAGCAGGCCGTGCTGCCACAGCGTGTAGTCCACGTACTGCACCGGAAGCTCGGTCCAGCCGGGCGTCCGGCCTTCCACCCGTGCCGCGTACGCCTCACCGACGTCCCGAGACAGGGGGCCCATGGACCAGCCGTCGCCGGCGATGTGGTGCAACACCAGCAGGAGGACGTGCTCGGTCGGCGACAGAGCGAACAGTGTCACGCGCAGCGGAGTCTCTGTGGCGAGGTCGAATCCGTACCGCGCGGCCTCGGCCAGCCGCGTCGGGAGCTCTTCCTCGGTCGTGTCGACGACGAAGAGCTCCGACGTGGCCTCGGACACGTCGAGTACGTGCTGGCGCGGGCCCTCCGCTCCGTCGGAGAACCTGGTCCGCAGGGTCTCGTGGCGTTCGATGACGTCGAGGAGGGCTGCTTGCAGGGCGGTGTGGTCGAGGTCTCCGGTCAGCCGGATGGCCATGGGCATGTTGTAGGTGGCGCTGGGTCCTT
>NZ_JBVJVY010000026.1:0-128211 GCF_055603265.1 Streptomyces sp. NPDC037288 | reverse complement strand
CCACCCCCCCCACCACCCCCCCCACCCCCCCCCCCCCCCCCCCCCCCCCCCACCCCCCCCTCCCCCCCCCCCCTCCCCCCCCCCCCCCCCCCCCCCCCCCCCGGTGCCGGGGACCGTACGGCGGTGAAGGCGGCCAGGCCGACGGCACGGACTGCTCCGACCCCGCGGTCTTCGAGGTCGCCCGCTACCGACTGCCCCCACTCCGGGTCTGCCCGGTGCATCTGGGTCCCTCCCTGCTCATGGCGAGCAGGGTGCTGTGGCCGCCGGAGATCAGGCTGATCGGCCGCCTCTGACACCGGCTGTTCCCCCACAGTTCGCACAGGCCGCGCACTGACCCATCCTTGACCTGGACATGGTCTTTTCCTGGTTTCCGGCAATCACGGGCGCGAGCAGCATCTACGCGGGTAGCCTCCGCACTGCACCGCCGCTGCCCATCGCCAACTCCAGCCACACCAGGAGCTTTCGCATGCCCCTCAGTCCCATGAACCGCCGGGAGTTCGTGAAGAAGTCGGCCGTCACCGGGGCGGCCGTCGCCGCCGCGGGGACCGTCGCGGCGGCCCCCGCGCAGGCGGCCGAGCAGAAGCGGGACTGCCACCCCCGTACCTGGTCGTTCTCCATCCTCGGCACGACCGACCTGCACAGCCACGTCTTCGACTGGGACTACTACAAGGACGCCGCCTACAGCGACAAGGCGGGCAACTCGGTGGGTGTGGCCCGCGTCGCCACCCTCATCAAGCAGCAGCGCGAGGCCAAGGGCGAGGACCACGTCCTCCTCGTCGACGCCGGCGACATCATCCAGGGCACCTCGCTCGCCTACTACTTCGCCCGAGTCGACCCGATCACGGGCACAGACGGCAAGAAGGGCCCCAGGCACCCGATGGCCGTGGCCATGAACCACATGCGCTACGACGCCGCCGCCCTCGGCAACCACGAGTTCAACTACGGCATCGAGGTGCTGCGCAAGTTCGAGCAGCAGTGCCACTTCCCGCTGCTGGGCGCCAACGCGCTGGACGCGAAGACACTCCGCCCGGCCTTCCAGCCGTACACCGTCAAGCGCATCCGGGTCCCCGGCGCCCCCGACATCAAGGTCGGCATCCTGGGCCTCACCAACCCCGGCATCGCCCTGTGGGACAAGGACAACGTCAGCGGGAAGATGGTGTTCCCGGGCCTGGTGGAGCAGGCGAAGAAGTATGTGCCGAGGCTGCGTGCCCTGGGCTGTGACGTCGTCTTCCTGACGGACCACTCGGGCCTGGACGGCTCGTCGTCCTACGGCGACGAACTCCCGTACGTGGAGAACGCGTCGAACCTGGTGGCCGAGCAGGTGCCCGGCATCGACGCGATCCTGGTCGGCCACACCCACGTGGAGGTCCCGTCCTACACGGTGAAGAACGCGGAGACCGGCGAGGAGGTCCTCCTCTCCGAGCCGTACTGCTGGGGCTACCGCCTCAGCGTCTTCGACTTCGAGCTCGAACTGCACCACGGCCAGTGGAAGGTGACGAGCAAGAAGGCGCAGACCCTCAACCCCAACACCGTGGACGAGGACCCGGAGATCAAGAAGCTCCTGGAGGCCGACCACCAGCTGGTGGTGAAGTACGTCAACACGGCCGTCGGCACCTGTACGGCGGACCTCTCGGCGGCGGAGTCCTGCTGGAAGGACGTCCCCATCATGGACTTCATCCACAAGGTGCAGATGGAGTCGGTGAAGGCGGGCCTGTCGGCGTCCGACGCGGCCCTCCCGCTCATCTCGATGGCGGCGCCCTTCTCCCGCACGGCGGACATCCCCCAGGGCAACGTCACCATCAAGGACATCGCCGGGCTCTACATCTACGACAACACCCTCTACGGCCGGAAGCTGACGGGCGCCCAGCTGAAGGACTACCTGGAGTACGCGGCGAAGTACTACCACCAGGTCCCGGCCGGCACGAAGGTGGACACCTCCACCCTCACGAACGCCAACAACTTCTGGGACTACATGTACGACACGGCGGCGGGCGTCGGCTACGAGATCGACATCGCCCAGGCCGAGGGGTCGAGGATCAGGAACCTCACCTACAACGGCGCTCCGGTCGCCGACGACCAGGTCTTCGTCGTGGCGGTCAACAACTACCGCGCCAACGGCGGTTCGGGCTACCCGCACATCGCCTCGGCGCCGGTCGCCTACAGCTCGACCAACGAGATCCGCCAGCTGATGATCGACTACGTGACGGCGAAGAAGGCCCTCGACCCGGCCGACTTCGCGGTCACCAACTGGAAGCTGACGCAGGCCGGTACGCCGGTCTTCTAGTCAGGGCGTCCTAGAGGAGAGGGGGAGTCGTGAGCGCAAGCGCCGACGACGGCAAGAAGGTGGTCCAGGGCTTCTTCGAGGCGGTCAGCGAGGGCCGGCTCGACGACCTGCCGCAGTACATGGCGGCGGACGTCGTGGACCACAACAAGATCATCCACGGTGAGGCGGACGAGCCGGGGGCGGCCTTCGAGGGCCTGCGCCAGCAGGCGGAGGCGCTGGCGCCGCTCACGGTCCAGGTGGACGAGCTGCTCTGCGAGGGCGACCGCGTGGTGGCCCGGGTGACCCAGCGGGGCGTGCACAGCGCGGCCCACCCGCGCATGCCCGAGCCGACCGGCCGGTCCTTCGAGACCGAGGCGATCTGGATCTTCACGCTGCTGGACGGCAGGATCGCCGAGATCCGCGCGGTCAGCGACCGTCTCGGGCTCTTCGTCCAGCTGGGCTGGCCACTGCCGGTGGCCGACTGACGGTACGGGCGTGACGCACGGGGGCCGCCGGGTTCGTCTCGGCGGCCCCCGTCCGTGCAGCGGGCCGTCAGCCGGTCGAGCGTGTGGCGCCGAAACCGGACTCGTGTGTCCACACGTGGGTGCACGACGGGCACTGCAGATGCAGCAGGCTGCCGGTGTTCGAGAGCAGGTAGCGCCAGTGCGACGTGCAGCCGTCTCCTTCTCCGCAGGTGACGCAGCCGCTGCGGTCGTCACAGTTCGGGCACGCCACCCAGGCGCGCCGTGCTCTGTCGGCCTGCGGATCAAGCGGCAGCATCGCCGGGTCCCGCGGGGAGCACTCCGGCCGCCACCAACTCGTCGTAGATGCGCTGCTGCTCCGGGTCCAGGCCGGAGTACAGCAGCGCCCGCGCCTCCTCCTCGCCGCGGAGCGCCGCCGCGGGGTCCCAGTCGGGGCCGAGGGCGGCCATGACGTGGGTGCGCCGGAGCATCTCGTGTGCGCTGAGGTCGACCGTGAAGTCGAAGGCGGGGCCGTGGGGGGACATGCAGTCGAACGTAGGCGGGCGATTTTCCCCACGGCAAGAACAGGTGGGTGAAATCACACCTTCCTGGAGGGACTCGCCCGGCCGACGTGACGTCCGTGGCCTCAGCTGAACACGATCATCGAACCCTGTGCCAGGGAGCGGGTCGCCGCCGCGTGCAGGCCCAGCCACACGTGCCGCTCGCGGGCGAAGGGGCTCGGGTCGTAGGGAGCGGGGACGGCCGGCTCCTCCAGTTCCGTGGGGGCCACGGGGGGCGCCGGGGCCGCCGGGGGGTTGGCCGGGTCGATGCCGATCGCGGGGGCGACGTACTCCAGCTCGCGCAGCAGTGTCTGCGCGGAGCCCAACGGCCCGCCCCCCGCCAGCAGTTCCTCGTTCGACAGCGGATGGGGGAACTCGACCGGGACGTACGCGCCCGCGTGGTCGTAGTGCCAGACCAGGTGGGACTGCTGGGCCGTGGACTCGAACATCTCCAGCAGTTGCTCGTAGTCGCCTCCCAGGTCGTCCACCGGGGTCACCGGCAGGCCGCAGACCTGGAGCAGGTAGGCGCGGCGCAGGAAGTGGAGGGCGTCGTAGTCGAAGCCGGCCACGGGCGCGACCTCGCCGGACAGGCCCGGCATGTACTGGTAGACCGGCACCGGCGGGAGCCCGGCCTCGGACAGTGCCTTGTTGTACTGCGCGAGTTCCTCGGCGAACGGGTTGTCCGGGGTGTGGCACAACACGTCCACGAGCGGTACCAGCCACAGGTCACAGGCCAAAGAGAGCTCCTCACACACAGAAGGTGGTCAGGGAAGGCTACCGGTCACCTACCCGTTGTTCAGGTGTTCCAGCAGCGCCAGGGAATGGGCGTTGGCGGCGGTGACGATCGAGCGGGCGGTCCCGGCCTCGCGACGGGCCAGGGCGTCGACCAGGTCGGTGTGCCCGGCCCAGAGACGGCCGCGCAGGTCGGGGAGGCGCAGCAGGTGCTGCACGGCGCACACCCAGGACTGCACGCGCAGGCGGTTGAGGAAGTCGCCGAGGTAGGGATTGCCGAAGAGCGCGCTGAGCTCGCGCCAGAAGCGGAGGTCGTAGCCGATGAGGATCGTGAGGTCGCCGGCCGTGGCGGCCCGCGCGGCCTCCTCGCCGCGGCGGCGCACGGTGGTCAGCGCGGCCGTCGTACGGGGGTCCTCCGGCGGGGTGCGGAAGGCGGGGTGGCCGGTGGTGAGGGCCTGGAACATGCCGTCCGTGACCAGGCTGCGGGCCTCGATCATGTTCCGGTAGTCGCCGACGGAGTAGTCCGGCACCCGGAAGCCGCGGTGCTGGTCGGCCTCCAGTATGCCCTGCGCGGACAGGTCGACCAGCGCCTCGCGGACGGGGGTGGCGGAGACGCCGTACTGCTCGGCGATCTCCTTGACCGTGAACGCCCGGCCCGGTCGCAGCCGCCCCGCCAGCACCTCGTCGCGGAGCGCGTCCGCGATCTGCTGGCGCAGGGTGCTGCGCGTCACGGCGCCGGTGCCGGGCATGGGCGGGGTCTCTCCTCACGCGTCGGTGACGTACTCGTCCGTACCCGCGATCCGCGGCCCGTGGCCGGTGATCTACGCGGGTATCCAAGTCCTACGAGCACGCCACCTTACGCGTTCGGATCGGCCCGGCGGCAGGTGCGGTGTGGCTACAGGGTGTGTTCGTCGGCCACGCTCAGCGCGGCGTCCAGGGCGGCGAAGCCCTCCTTCAGCTCGGCCTCCGTGACGTTGCACGGCGGGACCACATGAGTGCGGTTCATGTTCACGAAGGGCCACAGGCCGTGCCGCTTGGCGGCGGCCGTGAACGCGGCCATGGGGGCGTTCGCCTCGCCGGCGGCGTTGTACGGCACCAGCGGCTCGCGGGTCTCGCGGTTCTTCACGAGTTCCAGCGCCCAGAACATGCCGACACCGCGCACCTCGCCGACGCTCGGGTGCCGCGCGGCCAGCTCGGCCAGGGCCGGGCCGACGACGCTCTCGCCGAGCCGTTTGGCGTTGTCGACCACACCCTCCCCGGCCATCACGTTGATCGTGGCGACGGCGGCGGCACAGGCCAGCGGGTGCCCGGAGTAGGTGAGGCCGCCGGGGTAGGGGCGCTTGCCGAAGGTCTCGGCGATCTCCTGGGAGATCGCGACACCGCCGAGCGGCACGTAACCCGAGTTCACGCCCTTGGCGAAGGTCATGAGGTCGGGTACGACCCCGAAGAGGTCGGCGGCGAACCACTCACCCGTGCGTCCGAAGCCGGCCATCACCTCGTCCAGGATGAAGACGATGCCGTACTTGTCACAGATCTCGCGGACACCGGCCAGGTAGCCCGGCGGCGGCACCATGATCCCGGCCGTGCCCGGGATGGTCTCCAGGATGATCGCGGCGACCGTGCCCGGCCCCTCGAAGGCGATCGTGGTCTCCAGGTGCTCCAGGGCGCGCGCGGTCTCCTGCTCCTCGGTCTCGGCGTAGAAGCGGGAGCGGTACGGGAACGGCGCCCAGAAGTGGACCACACCGGCCGCGGCGCCGTCGGAGGCCCAGCGGCGCGGGTCACCGGTGATGTTGATCGCCTGCTGGGTGCCGCCGTGGTACGAGCGGTAGGCCGAGAGCACCTTCGGGCGGCCCGTGTGCAGCCGGGCCATGCGCACCGCGTGCTCGACGGCGTCGGCGCCGCCGTTGGTGAAGAAGATCTTGTCCAGGTCGCCGGGGGTCCGCTCGGCGATCAGCCGCGCCGCCTCCGAGCGCGCCTCGATCGCGAAGGCGGGCGCGAAGGTCGTCAGCTTCGCCGCCTGCTCCTGGACGGCCGCCACCACCTCGGGGTGCTGGTAGCCGATGTTCGTGTAGACGAGCCCGCTGGTGAAGTCCAGGTACCGCTTGCCGTCGTAGTCCCAGAAGTACGACCCCTCGGCGCCGGCGACGGCGAGTGGGTCGATGAGGTCCTGCGCGGACCAGGAGTGGAAGACGTGCGCGCGGTCCGCGGCCTTCACTGCGGCGCCGGCGTCGGGGTTGGGCTGAGGGGTCATGCCCGCGAGCGTAAATGTCCGCGATGCGGAAGGGATATCGGCGTCTTGTTCTGTGGACGGGCCGAATCCGCGACAGGTTGTCGACGCCGGGAACGGACCGATATTGACAGCACCCTGTCGAATGGGCAGCATGCTGTCATGAGTGCTGCCGCGGTACACCTCGCCGTCTACGAGAGCCTCGCCGACTGGGAGACGGGACACACGACCGCCTGCCTGGCGCGGGCCGGCCACCGGGTCCTGACCGTCGGGCCCACCACCGAGCCGGTGACGAGCATCGGCGGACTGCGCATCCAGCCCGACCTCGCCCTCGCCGACCTGCGGCCCGAGGACAGCTCGCTGCTGATCCTCCCGGGCGCCGACCTGTGGGACGCGGGCGACGACCTCGCCCCCTTCGCCCGGGCGGCCCGCTCCTTCCTCGAAGCGGGTGTGCCCGTCGCCGCGATCTGCGGCGCCACCGCCGGCCTCGCCCGCGAGGGCCTCCTCGACGACCGAGCCCACACCGGCGCGGCCTCCTTCTACCTCGCCGCGACCGGTTACGCGGGCGCCGGGCGGTACGTCGAGACGGACGCCGTGACCGACGGCGGCCTGATCACCGCCGGGCCCACCGAACCCGTCGCCTTCGCTCGCGAGGTCCTCCGGCTCCTCGGGGTGTACGACGGCGAGGTGCTGGACGCCTGGTACCGGCTGTACCACGACTCCGACGCGCAGGCGTACGCCGTTCTGCAGCAGGCCCGCGCCTGGTGAGCCGGGAACGGCAGGAACTGCTCAGCCGCAGCGCCCTCGGTGTCTTCCGCCTCAACGGACAGTTCCTCTCCGTCGCCGAGGAGCTGGCCCGCCCGGCCGGGCTCACCGCCGCCTGGTGGCAGGTGCTCGGGGCGGTGCTGGGGGAGCCGCTGCCGGTGGCGGGCATCGCGCGGGCCATGGGCATCACGCGGCAGAGCGTGCAGCGCGTCGCCGATCTGCTGGTCGAACGGGGGCTGGCCGCATACCGCCCGAACCCGGCGCACCGGCGCGCCAAACTCCTCGCGCCGACCGAGCAGGGGCGGGCGGCCGTGGCCCGGATCGGCCCCGGGCACGCGGCCTACGCGGACCGGCTGGCGCAGGCGATGGGGGAGTCCGAACTCGCCGAGGCGGTACGGCTGCTGGAGCGGCTGTCGGCCGTCCTGGACGAGCTGGGCAAGCCCTCCCCCGCCCTCGGCTCCGCCCACGCGGCAGCGCCCCCGTCGGAACCGTAGGCAGCGGGGGGCGCGACTCCCTCTGGGGGCCGGATTATTCTCGGTCCGTCGCACACGTATGCGTGGTGCGGACCGGGGCTTACGGGTGGAGGGCGGAGCGGCCATGGAGACGCTGGCGGCGGGGGATCCGCAGCACATCGGGGGCTACCGGCTGCTGGCGCGGCTGGGCGCGGGCGGCATGGGCCATGTGTACCTGGCCCGGTCGGACCGGGGCCGTACCGTCGCCGTGAAACTGGTCCGCGAGGAACTCGCCGCGCAGGAGGAGTTCCGGGCGCGGTTCCGGCAGGAGGTGCAGGCCGCGCGGCGGGTCGGCGGGTACTGGACCGCGCCCGTGCTGGACGCCGACACCGAGGCGGCGGTGCCGTGGGTGGCCACCGGGTACGTGGCCGGGCCGAGTCTGCAGCAGGTCGTCGGGCGTGATCACGGGGCGTTGCCGGAGCGGTCCGTACGGATCCTGGCGGCCGGGCTCGCGCGCGCGTTGAAGGACATCCACGCGGCGGGGATCGTGCACCGGGATCTGAAGCCGTCGAACGTGCTGGTGACGATCGACGGGCCGCGTGTCATCGACTTCGGGATCGCGCGGGCGATGGAGACGACCTCGCTGGGCGGGGACGAGCTGACCCGGACCGGGTCGCTGGTCGGGTCGCCCGGGTTCATGGCGCCCGAGCAGGTGCGGGGGGACCGGATCACACCGGCGTGCGACGTCTTCTGCCTCGGGTCCGTGCTTGCGTATGCGGCGACCGGGGCGCTGCCGTTCGGGACCGCCAACACCGGGGTGCACGCCCTGATGTTCCGGATCGCTCAGGAGGAGCCGGATCTGGCGGGGGTGCCGGAGGGGATCGCCGACCTGGTGCGGGAGTGCCTGCGCAAGGACCCCGGGGCTCGGCCGTCGCTGGACGCGCTGCTGGAGCGGACGGGGGCGGAGGACACCGTGACCGGGGGGCGGTCCCGGGATCCCTGGCTGCCGGGGGCGCTGGTCGCTCAACTGGGGCGGCACGCCGTGCAGTTGCTGGAGGTCGAGGATCCGGAGAGGGTGTCTTCGGGTGCGTCGTCTGGCGCGGGTGGTGGCCCTGGTGCGGCGGACCTGCCGTCGGCGGGTGCGGGGGGTTACGCGGCCGAGAACGGTACGGGTGGGGCGTCGCCTGAGCATGCTGCTGTTTCCGATGCGGAGGCGGGGGCCGGGGGCGGTGGTGTGAACCAGCTGCCCACCGTCGTGTCGGGGCAGGTTCCGCCTCCGGTGCCTCCGGTGCCTCCCGGGTTCGGGCACGGGTATGCGCAGCAGCATCCGCAGCCGGCCGCGCAGTCGTATCCGCAGTCGTATCCGCAGTCGGGCGGCGCCTACGGGTACCCGCCGCAGTCGTACCCCCCGTATGGCGGCGGGCCCGGGTCCACGCCGCCGTACGGGCCGTCGGCGGTCGGCGGGGTGCAGGAGCCGGAGCGGCGCAGCGGGCGGTCGACCGCGCTGCTCGTCGTGATCGCACTGGTGGTGGCCCTCGGCGCGGGCGGCTCGGTGTACGCGCTGATGAACGGCGGCGGTGGGCACGACAAGGGGGGCGGCGCCGTCGGTCCCGCGCCCGCCACGGGCTCCGGGGCGCCCGGCCCGGCCGAGTCGACGCCATCCGTCTCCGCCTCCGTGTCCGCCCCCTCGGACGGGGTGATCCCGGAGGCGTACCTGGGCACCTGGGGGACGACGATCGACAACGCCAACGGGACCAACACCCGCCGGCTCACCATCCGGCAGGGCAAGGTGGGCGACAGCGTGCTGACGCTGGTGGCGGACGGGCCGACGGACGGCGGTGGGACGTACCACTGCGTCTTCGAGGCCACGCTCACCCGACAGCCCGGCGGCGACGGGCCGTTGGAGATCGGACCGTCCACCGTCACCAGCGGCGAACCCGTCTCCTCCTGCTCCCCGGGCGAGGCCACCGAGGTCACCCTGCTGCCGGACGGCGGCCTGAGGCGGGCCAAGGCGGACGGCGGAGAGAGCCTGACGTACACCAAGCAGTAGGGCTCCGCCGGTGCGTGGCTCCACGCCCCTTCCAGACGGTCGTCAGCGCGGCTCCGGTGGCCGCTGTCGTGGCATGTTCGGGCGGGAGCCGTTGGCCGGTGGCAGGGGGAAGCGACCGCCGGAGCTCCCCGCCTCCTGGCGCGGTACGTACGCCGCCGCCGCCTGGATCCCCAGCGGTGCGGAGCCCGTGCGGAACTCCACCATCCAGTCGGTCGTCTCCGCGCGCACCAGCTCCGTGACGTCCTCGGTGAACCGCCGCAGCACCCCCAGGCACCGCTCGGCGGCCTCCCCGGCCGTGCCCTCCGCCGGACCCAGCACCTCCCGGACGCTCTCGGAGGCCCAGTCGAACTGCAGCGCCTGCAGACGCCGTTGCACCGCCTGCGCGGTGGCCACGTCCCGCATCCAGCCGGACGTCACACCGAAGTACCGGTCGACGCCGACGCAGGCGGCCGCGAGGAGCAGCGCCACACAGCCCCAGGGCGCCACCCCGTCGGCCGCTCCCGCCAGGTCCAGCAGCGGCAGCGCGGCACCGGTCACCGTGCCCGCCGCCGCGCCCGACCGCAGCACCCGGGCGGCGCGCCGTCTCCACACCCGGTCCCGCAGATACCAGGACGCCGTCTCCAGTGCTCCGCGCTCCACCCATCGGTACAGCTCGTCGAGCCGCTCGGCGGGCTCCCCCCAGTCCCCTAGCGGAAGCGCCCGCCCGCTCAGATCGCCCGGCCGCAGCCCGGCCGCACCCTCGCCCCGCCCGTCCTGTGGCGGACCCTCGGGCTGCATCTCCGGCTGACCCACCCGGCACTCCCTACTGATCACTGATCACGACCGGTCACGTTGCGTGACACACCATGCCGATTCCATGCCGACGCCCGGCACCTTTCCTACCGCCCAATGGGTGGCGAAGAGGGAGCTTTCCCGGCTTTTCCGCTCGGAAGGGGGCCTTGATCAGGTATAGGGCTGCCGTTGTTCTCACTCGAAAGAGTGGCGGGGCGATGGGGACGTGGACCACGTAGGCTCGTGCCCAAGGAGAAGAACGTAGAGGAGCTGATCGTGATCCCCGGTGGTGGCCAGCCCAACATGCAACAGTTGCTCCAGCAGGCCCAGAAGATGCAGCAGGATCTGCAGCGGGCGCAGGAGGAACTGGCGAACACGGAGGTCGACGGGCAGGCGGGCGGCGGTCTGGTGAAGGCCACCGTGACCGGCGCCGGCGAGCTGCGGGCGCTGAAGATCGACCCGAAGGCGGTCGACCCCGAGGACACCGAGACGCTCGCGGACCTGATCGTGGCGGCCGTACAGGCGGCCAACGAGAACGCGCAGACCCTGCAGCAGCAGAAGCTCGGCCCGCTGGCCCAGGGCCTCGGCGGCGGCACGGGCATCCCCGGTCTGCCGTTCTGAGCCCGGGCCAACTACGGTACGTACCGAAAGGTCTTAAGGAAGGGCAGTCCGGTGTACGAAGGCGTGGTCCAGGACCTCATCGACGAGCTGGGGCGGCTGCCCGGCGTCGGTCCCAAGAGCGCGCAGCGGATCGCCTTCCACATCCTGCAGGCGGAGCCGGCCGACGTGAAGCGGCTCGCGCAGGCGCTCCTGGAGGTCAAGGCGAAGGTCCGCTTCTGCGCGACCTGCGGCAATGTGGCGCAGGAGGAGCTGTGCGGTATCTGCCGTGACCCGCGCCGTGATCCGTCGGTCATCTGCGTGGTCGAGGAGCCGAAGGACGTCGTCGCCATCGAGCGCACCCGCGAGTTCCGCGGGCGCTACCACGTGCTCGGCGGCGCCATCAGCCCGATCGAGGGTGTGGGCCCCGACGACCTGCGTATACGAGAACTTCTCGCGCGGTTGGCCGACGGGACGGTCACGGAGCTGATCCTGGCGACGGATCCCAATCTGGAGGGCGAGGCGACGGCCACCTACCTCGCCCGCATGATCAAACCCATGGGCCTGAAGGTCACCCGCCTGGCCAGCGGCCTCCCGGTGGGTGGCGACCTGGAGTACGCGGACGAGGTCACCCTCGGCCGCGCCTTCGAGGGGAGACGACTCCTAGATGTCTGACGCCACGCTGCACGACTCGACGCAGAACCCGGACGATTTCGTGGTCCAGATCGCGGACCAGGTCGAGAGCTTCCTGGTGGCCGTCACGGAGGTGGCGAAGGGCGACGAGCCCGGCTCGACCGTTCCCTTCCTCCTCCTGGAGGTCTCCCAGCTCCTGCTGGCCGGCGGCCGTCTGGGCGCCCACGAGGACATCGTGCCCGAGGAGCGCTACGAGCCGGACACGGGCCCCGACCTGGACGTGGACGCGCTGCGGGAGAACCTGGCCCGCCTGCTGGAGCCGGTCGACGTCTACTCCGAGGTCTTCGACCCGTACGAGCCCCGCAAGGCCCCGGTCCCGGCCCGTATCTCCGACGACCTCGCCGACGTCATCACCGACCTCCGCCACGGCATGGCCCACTACCGCGCGGGCCGCACCACGGAGGCCCTGTGGTGGTGGCAGTTCTCCTACTTCTCCAACTGGGGCCCCACCGCCTCCGCCGTCCTGCGCGCCCTGCAGTCGGTCCTCATCCACGTCCGCCTCGACCAGCCCCTGGAGGAACTGGACGGTCTCGACACCGACCAGCCCCCCATGGGCGACGAGACCCTGGAGTTCGAGGCAGGCCGGGTCATGGCCGAGGAGATCGGCGGCCCGCTGGGGATCCGGCAGGGGAAGTAACCGCGGGCGCCGCCGCCGCGCCGCCCGAAGTACCGCACGCCGAGCGGCCGGTGGTGGCGGTGTACGACGGCCTCTTCCCATCTCCCCCCGGTCCGCGCGGCGTCGAGGCGCACGCCGGCCACGCGCAGCCGGTGCCCGCCCGGCCCGGCTCGCGAAGGCGCGAGCCTAGAGGTGCGCCTCCAGGGCGGCGTAGACCTTCCGCCAGGCATCCGCGCCGGCCTGCGGGTCGTAGTCGGCCGGGCGGTCCGAGCAGGCGAAGCCGTGCCGGGCGCCGGGGTAGGTCACCAGCTCGTGCGGCACCTTGGCCTCGGTGAGCCGCTGCCCGGCCAGCTCCCACTCCTCGGCCGGGACGATGTGGTCCAGCTCGCCGCGGAAGCCCAGCAGGAATGCGCCGCCCGCGGCGATCCGCTCGCTGGTCTCCAGCGGGGGCACGGGGCCGACCAGGGGGAAGCCGCTGTTCAGCAGCCACCCCGGGTAGAAGACGGCGGCCAGCTCGAAGCGCAGCTCGGTCGCCGCTCGCACCGCGATGTGCCCGCCCATGCTCAGGCCGAGGAAGGCCACGCCCCGCTCCCCGGCTTCGGCGCGCGCCGCCGCCAGGGCCGCGGCCGAGTCGGCCACCAACTCGTCCCTGTCCAGCGCGCGCATCAGCACCAGGCCGTCTTCGCGCTCCTCGGCGGAGTACCCGAGCTCGGTGCGGCGAGCGTTGCGCCAGTAGTAGTCGGGGGCCAGCGCGACGTACCCGGCCGCCGCCAACTCCGCACACGTGTCGCGGACGTAGGTGTTCACCCCGTACAGCTCGGAGCAGATCACCACGGCCCCGCGCACGTCACCCACCGGGCGGTGCACGTACGCCTCGATGCCGTCCGCCTCGCCGAGCGTCTCCCACTGACCGGTCATCGTTCCCCCGTACCGCAGTCCTTGAGTTGTCGACTTCATCCTAGGCCGGGCGGACGGGAGTTGGACGTACGAACGGTCATCTGGACACGGACCGGCACATCCCCCACAGCCCCTTCGTCATCGCCGTCGCCCCGCCCGCCAGCGCCAGGACGAGGACCAGCTGCCGGGCCCGGTGCTCGGGGATGCGCCCGGCGATGGCGTGACCGATCAGCGCGCCGGCCGTCAACGCCGCGCAGACGGCCGCCCACTGGACCACGGTCAGCCGGGGCGTGCCGTTCGCGGCGATCGAGAAGGCGTTCACGGCGACGCCGTAGAACTGGGCGTTGGGCACGAACTCCCGTACCGTCCAGCCCGCGTTGAGGGCGTACAACGACACCGGCGGGCCGCCGACGCCCGCCGCCGCGTTCATGAAGCCGCCCAGCGCCCCGGCCGTCACCGCGCCCTTGCCGCCCCGCAGGGCCGGCACCCGGGCGCCGCGCATCACCAGCAGGACGGCCACCGTCACCAGCGCGCCCATCACCAGCAGCAGGTCCGGGCGGGGGAGCCGGCGGGTCATCCAGGCGCCCGCCGGTACCGTGCAGGCCGCCGCGACGCAGAGGGGGATCATCGCTGCCGCACGGACCCGGCGCCAGCCGCCCGCCAGGCCCACGACGCTGATGGCCCCGGCGGCGCAGTTGGCGAGCACCACCCCCTCGGCGGGGCCGAGCAGCAGCACCAGCGCCGGTACGGCGACCAGCGCGAAGCCCATGCCGGTCAGCCACTGCACGCACCCGCCGAGCAGCACGATCCCGGCGAGCGGCACATCCGTCATGTCCATGCCCCCCTCATGGGGGTGAACGCTAGCGGCGCTCGCTGTGACCCGGGGCACTTTCCGCGTGGTCCCCGGTGCGGTGGGCAAGAGCCCTTCCGGAACGCGGCGGCCGACGTCTCACCATGCGGGAGCAGGGTGGTGGAAGTCGGGCGCTCGTTAGACTGAGCCGACACAAACGAACCGAGCGAGGAGCGCACGTGGGCCTTGTCGTGCAGAAGTACGGAGGCTCCTCCGTAGCCGATGCCGAAGGCATCAAGCGCGTCGCCAAGCGGATCGTGGAAGCGAAGAAGAACGGCAACCAGGTTGTCGTCGTCGTTTCCGCGATGGGCGACACGACGGACGAGCTGATCGATCTCGCCGGGCAGGTTTCTCCGATGCCTGCCGGGCGGGAATTCGACATGCTGCTGACCGCCGGAGAGCGGATCTCCATGGCCCTGCTGGCGATGGCGATCAAAAACCTGGGCCACGAGGCCCAGTCCTTCACCGGCAGCCAGGCAGGCGTCATCACCGACTCGGTCCACAACAAAGCCCGGATCATCGACGTCACGCCGGGCCGGATCCGCGAGTCTCTGGACAAGGGCAACATCGCGATCGTCGCCGGTTTCCAGGGCGTCAGCCAGGACAAGAAGGACATCACCACGCTGGGTCGCGGTGGGTCCGACACGACGGCCGTGGCGCTCGCCGCAGCGCTCGACGCCGAGGTCTGCGAGATCTACACCGACGTCGACGGCGTGTTCACCGCCGACCCGCGTGTGGTGAAGAAGGCGAAGAAGATCGACTGGATCTCCTTCGAGGACATGCTGGAGCTCGCGGCCTCCGGCTCCAAGGTGCTGCTCCACCGCTGTGTGGAGTACGCCCGCCGCTACAACATCCCGATCCACGTGCGGTCGTCCTTCAGCGGACTGCAGGGCACCTGGGTCAGCAGTGAGCCGATTGGGGACCAGAAGGTGGAGCAGGCCATCATCTCCGGTGTCGCGCACGACACCTCCGAGGCCAAGATCACGGTCGTCGGCGTGCCGGACAAGCCGGGTGAGGCCGCCGCGATCTTCCGGGCCATCGCCGATGCCGAGATCAACATCGACATGGTCGTGCAGAACGTGTCCGCCGCCTCCACCGGCCTGACGGACATCTCCTTCACGCTGCCGAAGACCGAGGGCCGCAAGGCCATCGACGCACTGGAGAAGAGCCGCTCCGGCATCGGCTTCGACTCGCTGCGCTACGACGACCAGATCGGCAAGATCTCACTGGTCGGCGCCGGTATGAAGACCAACCCGGGTGTCACCGCCTCCTTCTTCGAGGCGCTGAGCGACGCGGGCGTGAACATCGAGCTGATCTCGACCTCCGAGATCCGTATCTCGGTCGTGACGCGCAAGGACGACGTGCCGGAGGCGGTCCGCGCCGTGCACACCGCTTTCGGGCTCGACTCCGACACCGACGAGGCCGTCGTCTACGGCGGCACCGGCCGGTGAGCCCGGGTACAGGCCGATGACCAGCAAGCCGACGCTCGCGGTCGTGGGAGCGACCGGAGCCGTCGGCGCCGTCATGCTCCAGATCCTGTCCCAGCGTGCGGACATCTGGGGCGAGATCCGCCTGATCGCCTCCCCGCGCTCGGCCGGCCGCAAGCTGGCCGTGCGCGGCGAGGAGGTCGAGGTGACGGCCCTGAGCGAAGAGGCCTTCGACGGGGTCGACGTCGCGATGTTCGACGTCCCCGACGAGGTCGCCGCCGCGTGGGCGCCGATCGCCGCCGCGCGCGGTGCGGTCGTCGTCGACAACTCCGCCGCCTTCCGGCTGGATCCCGAGGTGCCGCTCGTCGTGCCCGAGGTCAATCCGCACGCCGTACGGACCCGGCCGCGCGGGATCGTCGCCAACCCCAACTGCACGACCCTGACGATGATCGTCGCCCTGGGCGCGCTGCACGCCGAGTTCGGGCTGCGCGAGCTGGTGGTGTCGTCGTACCAGGCGGTGAGCGGGGCCGGACGGGCCGGTGTGGAGACCCTCAGGGCGCAGCTGTCCCTGGTGGCCGGGACCGAGCTGGGGACCAAGCCCGGCGACGTACGGCGGGCCGTCGGCGAGGACACCGGGCCGTTCCCGGATCCGCTGGCGCTGAACGTCGTCCCCTGGGCCGGGTCGCTGAGGGAGGACGGCTGGTCGTCGGAGGAGATGAAGGTCCGCGACGAGGCCCGCAAGATCCTCGGGCTGCCGCAGCTGCCGGTCGCCGTGACCTGCGTGCGGGTCCCGGTGATCACCACCCACTCGCTGACCGTGCACGCCCGCTTCCAGGGCGAGGTGACGGTCGACCGGGCCAGGGAGATCCTCGCGACCGCTCCCGGTGTGGTGCTGTGCGACGACCCGGCCGCCGGCGAGTTCCCCACCCCCGCCGACGTCGTGGGCACCGACCCGACCTGGGTGGGCCGGCTGCGGCGGGCCCTGGACGATCCGACCGCGCTCGAACTCTTCGTGTGCGGCGACAACCTCCGCAAGGGGGCCGCGCTGAACACCGCGCAGATCGCGGAGCTGGTCGCGGCGGAGTGGGGCGACCGGGCGTAGGCCCGTCAAGACAGGGTTTGTAGGATCTGTGTAAGAAGTGTGGCCGGAAGCATGGTCCGAACCACTTGAAACCATTGCCCAGGGCAACAGAGGATTTCCCTCCCCGTCCCCGCAACCTCGCGGCGGACGGGGAGCGTCTTTGCGGTCACTCTTCGGGCGTGGGGACGCTGTGACCGGGTCGGGTGCGGGGACCCGCCTATATCGGAATATAAGGGAAGAGCGGGACGCATGACGGCACTTGAGGCACGGCCGGTTGTCGCACATGTGACGCCCGGCACGTACAACCCTGGCGGGGGCAGGCGTGTCCAACTGGCGTGGCAGAGGTACTCGAACTCAGCGCGGCCCGCGGCACGGCGGCTCTCCGGCCGCCCCGTGCGGCGCTCCGGCCCCGCACGCGCGGCGGCATGCCGGTGATCGCGCCCATGCCCGCAGCGCGGCCCGCCCGCATACCCAGTCAGCGTGACGGTGCCGAGGAGGCCGCAGCGACCGAGGCCGCCGGTACCACCGTCGACCACCTCACCGAGACCTACCGGGCGCACTACCGCTCGCTGCTCGGCCTCGCCGCGCTGCTCCTCGACGACACCGCCTCCTGCGAGGACGTCGTCCAGGAGGCCTTCATCCGCGTGCACTCGGCCCGCAAGCGCGTCCGCGATCCCGAGAAGACCCTCGCGTACCTCCGTCAGACGGTCGTCAACCTCTCCCGCTCCACCCTGCGCCGCCGCATCCTCGGCCTGAAGCTGCTCTCCAAGCCGATGCCGGACATGGCGAGCGCGGAGGAGGGCGCCTACGACCAGCTGGAGCGCCGCGACCTCATCAAGGCGATGAAGGGCCTGCAGCGCCGCCAGCGCGAGGTCCTGGTCCTGCGCTACTTCGCGGACATGACCGAGGCCCAGGTCGCCGAGTCCCTCGGGATCTCCCTGGGTTCGGTGAAGGCGTACGGGTCGCGGGGCATCGCCGCGCTGCGGGTGGCCATGGAGGCACCGGCATGAGCGAGCGACCCGAAGGGGGCGATTCCGATGAACGCCACTCCCACGAACGTCACGAGCCCTTCGCCTGGCACGAACCGACGGAGCGGGACGAGCAAGAGCACACGCAATCGCACGCTGGGAACGGAACTGTGAACCACGGCCCCGACGAGAAGGGCCCCGAGGGCCGCCGCCAGGTTCCCGCCGGGTCCGAAGCGGACCGGCTCGGGGCGGAGTCGGGTGGGCCCGGTGCGGACGAGCTGGCGTTGCGCCGGATGCTGCACTCCGCCGTCGACGACATCGAGCCGCGCGTCGGCACGCTGGACCACCTGCGCCGGGCCGTCCCCGCGCGGCGGGCCCGCAAGCGGCAGGCCGCCGTCGGTATGGCCGCCGCGGCCCTGCTCATGGGCACCGCGATCCCCGCGCTCGTCCACGTCACCCACTCCAGCGACACCGACTACAACACCGCCATGGCCGGCCAGTCCACCCAGGCCCAGGGCGGCACCGGGCAGAGCAAGGACGAGGGCGGCGGCGACAAGGGCTCCCAGCGGGGCGCCGGCAGCGCGAGCGCCCAGCCCGGCAAGGAGACCGGCAAGCCCGGTGAGACGGGCAAGCCCGGCGGCGGCACCACCAGTTCGACCGGCGGGGCCAACCCGTCCGCCACCCTCACCGCGGGCGGCGTACCCCCCTGCACGGCGGCCCAGCTGGGCTCCGCCACCGGCACCGCCGACGTCCCCGACTCCGCGGGCGTGGTCTACGGCACGTTCCGCGTCGTCAACACCTCCTCCGCCGCCTGTACCGTCGCCGGTGCGGGCACCGTCACCCCCACCGCGGTGGGTGCGGCCGACCAGACCAAGATCGGCAGCGCCCGGCACGTGGCCGGGGACGCGGCGACCGATCTGCCCGACCCCTCGCTGGAGGTCACCGGACTGCTCCTGCAGCCGGGCGCGGCCTACGAGGAGAAGTTCGCCTTCGTGCCCTCGGGAACCTGTCCCACCACCGGCGGCGACAGCACCACCGGCGGCACCGCCTCGGGCGAGCCGTCGCCGGATCCGACACCCACGCAGGACGCGAGTGCCTCCGGCGGTTCGGCCGACAGCGCAGGCTCGGGCGGTACCACGACCCAGCTGATGACCGAGGACGGTACGGCGGACGGGAGCGTGCAGATCACCCACACCGCGCAGGGCGGCTCACCTGCGGCTACGGCGACGGTGACCGGGGAGTGCGCGGGGACCGTGATCTACACCGGGGTACTGGCGGGGGCGTAGCGGCGCGGGGAACTGAGCGAGCGGCCACGACGGACCGGCACTCGGCAAGGACCGGCAACCCCGACGGCGCTATCCCTCAGCCGCTCACGACGGGCGCCGGTGTTTCCTCCACCGCCAGGCCCAGCGCGGCGTCCCGCGCGGCCTCGACCTCCCGCCGCAGCAGCCGGAACCACATGAAGACCACGAAGCCGGCGAAGACGAACCACTCCCCGGTGTAACCGAGATTCTGGAACGCCTTGAGATCCAGCCCGGTACCGTCCGGCGCCGTCGCCGGCACAGCCGTCATCCCGGAGTCGGCCCGGTCGAGGGTGACCCAGGCGTCGTACAGCCGGTCCGGCACCAGGTTCACCAGCGACGCCGAGCTGATCGCCGCCGTCTGTCCCGCCGGCAGCCCGCCCCGCGCGCTGACCCCGTTGTCCCCGGGCGTCTCGGACGCCTGCAGCGCGCCGGTGACGGTGACCTCACCGCTCGGCGGCGCGGGTGCCTTCGCCGCGTCCGCCCTGCCCGGCAGCCAGCCCCGTACCACCGGCAGCGCCTTGCCGGAGCCGGTGCGCAGCAGGGTGAGGACGTAGAAACCGTTCCTGCCGTCCAGCTGCCGGCCGGGCACCAGCAGCTGCTTGCCGTAGTGCCCGCTCGCGGTGACCCGGCGGCCGGAGGTGGCCTTGTCGACGGGCAGCATCGAGTCCAGCGGACGCGTGGTCCCGTGCCGGTCGGTCGCGGCCCGTTCGGTCGCGGCCCGGTGGTCCTGTACGCGCCCCTCGAACCGGCTCAGCTGCCAGGACCCCATGAAGACGCAGAACGGGATGGCGAGCAGCACGAAGACGTTGATGCCCCACCAGCGGGGTGTCAGCAGAAACCGGTACACGCCCTCCACGGTACGGCGCCCGTGCCGCGCCCCCGCCCGCGGGTCAGCCCTTGGTAGCCCTGACGGAGTAGATCAGCGGGATGCGCGGGTGGTCCGCCGGGAAGCGGTGGTAGCCGTCCCGGACTTCGAAGTTCTCGAAGCGCGGGAAGAGCGACACGTCGTGTTCGTGCAGGAACTCGATGCGCAGCCCGGCCGCGGCGAGTGCGGAGACGACGTCGCCCAGGGGGTGCTGCCACTGCACGCTGCGGTTGTGGACGGTCGCGGCGTCCGGGTCGGCGTAGGTGCCGGGTTCGTCCCACACCTGCCCGCCGCGGGCGAAGTAGTCGCGCACGAACCGGGTGCCGGTCGCGTCGTCCAGGGCGTCGGTGAGCGGGTGGAACTCGGCGAGGTACAGGAAGCCGCCGGGCGCGACGAGCGAGGCGGCCGTCTCGGCCCAGCGGCGGATGTCGGGCAGCCAGCACAGCGCGCCGAGCCCGGTGTAGACGATGTCGTACGACTCCTCGGGCACCGCCTCTGCCGCGTCGTACACGTCGCCGGTGACGAAGGCGGCGCGCTCCGGGCCGTGGCCGAGGTCGGCCGCGAGCAAGCGGGCGGCCTCCACGGCGGGGGCGGAGAAGTCCAGGCCCACGACGCGGGCGGCGCCGCGATGCGCCCAGGAGAGGGTGTCGGTGCCGATGTGGCACTGCAGGTGCAGGAGCGACTTCCCCGTGACGTCCCCGACCTCGTCCTTCTCGAAGTCCCGCAGGACGTCCGGGTGGGCCCGGAAGCCGTCGAGGTCGTAGAAACCGCCGGCGACGTGGAGCGGAACCCGTTCGTCCCACATGGCCTGGTTGTCCTCGCGCCAGCCGTCGGGGACGGGACCCTCGGGGACGGACGAGGTGGTGACGGAAGTGCTCATGATCGGGAAGTTATCCACAGGCTGGGTGCACCCGCCACCCAATTGTCGGCGCGGCCAGGCACTATGGGCGCATGACTGGGGCCATGAGTGAGAGCAACGAGCCGGGTGCGCGGGACGCGGCCGGCATGCCGGACTGGGAGAAGCGCTTCCGGGCACCGCGGGTGTCACTGCCCGACTGGGCGGAGGACGCGCCGGACCGCTCCCTGTTCGTGTCGAACGCGACGGGCACGTACGAGCTGTACGCCTGGGACCGTGCGACGGGCGAGCAGCGGCAGGCGACGTTCCGGCCGAACGGCACGACGGACGGTGTGCTCTCCCCGGACGGCGCCTGGATCTGGTGGTTCGACGACAAGGACGGCGACGAGTTCGGCATCTGGCGCCGCCAGCCCTTCGGGGGAGGGGCGGACGAGCCCGCCGTGCCGGGCCTCGAACCCTCCTACCCGGCCGGTCTCGCCCTGGCCCGCGACGGCCGCACCGCGGTCGTCGGCCGCTCCACGGACGAGGACGGTACGACGGTCCACCTCGCCCGCGAGGGTGCGGACCCGGTGGAGATCTACCGGCACCGCGAGTCGGCGGGCGTCGGCGACCTCTCGCACGACGGCTCCCTGATCGCCGTCGAGCACACCGAGCACGGCGACGCCATGCACGCGGCGCTGCGCGTGCTCCGCCCGGACGGCACACCGGTAGCCGAGCTGGACGACACCAAGGGCGGCACCGAGGAGCTGGGCCTGGAGGTGCTGGGCTTCGCACCGGTCGACGGCGACACCCGCCTGCTCATCGGCCACCAGCGCCGGGGCCGCTGGGAGCCGCTGGTGTGGGACGTGGCGACGGGTGAGGAGACCGACCTCGCCCTGGACCTCCCCGGCGACGTCAGCGCCGAGTGGTACCCGGACGGTTCGGCCCTGCTCATCGCCCACGGCTTCGAGGCCCGCAGCGAACTGTTCCGCTACGACCTGGCGAGCCGCGAGCTGACCCGCATCCCCACCCCGCCCGGCACGGTCTCCGGCGCGACGGCCCGCCCGGACGGCAGCGTGGAGTACCTGTGGTCGTCGGCGGCCGAGCCCCCGGCGGTGCGGTCCACCTCCGGTGGTGTGGTGCTGGATCCGCCCGGCATGGTCTGCCCGCCGTCGGTGCCGGTGGAGGACGCGTGGGTGGAGGGCCCCGGCGGTCGCATCCACGCCCTGATCCAGAGGCCGGCGGGTGCGAGCGGCCCCCTGCCGACGGTGTTCGACCTGCACGGCGGCCCGACCTGGCACGACAGCGACTCCTTCGCCGCGGGCCCGGCCGCCTGGGTCGACCAGGGCTATGCCGTGATCCGCGTCAACTACCGCGGCTCCACCGGCTACGGCCGCGCCTGGACCGACGCCCTCAAGCACCGGGTCGGCCTGATCGAGCTGGAGGACGTCGCCGCGGTCCGGGACTGGGCGGTGTCCTCGGGTCTCGCCGACCCCGCCCGCCTGATCCTCACCGGCGCCTCCTGGGGCGGCTATCTCACCCTGCTCGGCCTCGGCACCCAGCCCGAGGCGTGGACGGTGGGCATCGCGGTCGTGCCCGTCGCGGACTACGTCACCGCGTACCACGACGAGATGGAGGCGCTGAAGGCCATGGACCGCACCCTGCTCGGCGGCACCCCGGAGGAGGTCCCCGAGCGCTTCGAGGCCTCGTCCCCGCTGACCTACGTCGACGAGGTCAAGGCCCCGGTCTACATCTCGGCGGGCGTCAACGACCCACGCTGCCCGATCCGTCAGATCGACAACTACGTCAAGCGCCTGGAGACGAGAGGCGCGACCCACGAGGTGTACCGCTACGACGCCGGGCACGGCTCCCTGGTGGTGGACGAGCGGATCAGGCAGGTGAGACTGGAGATGGACTTCGCGGAGCGGTATGTGGGCGCTTCCTGAGTGAGCCGGTCGGGGGGCGGGTGGGAGGCGTGCGGTCACCGCAGCTGCGCGAGGCCTCTTCGGGTCGCGGCGACCACCACCCGGTCCCCCTTCTCCAGCACATGGTCGGGCGCCGTGTCCGTCCGGCCCTCCAGTGCCAGGACCCTCCAGGACCCGGCCCGGAAAGCGTCCCGTACCGTCCGCCCCTCCAACTGGGGGTGCCCGGCGACGTCGACCGCGGCGAACAGCAGCACCCTGCGCTCCACCGCGATCGCGCCGAGCACCTGCCGCCCGAGCATCGCCCCGGCGAACGCGGGCGCGGCCAGATGCGTGACGCTCCGGCTCCGGGTCAGCGCATGCGGGTACGCGGCCCGCAGCGTGCGGTACACGGCGGTGGCGAAGTCGTCGTCGTACAGCCGCAGCACCACCCGCAGATCGGGCCGTACGGACCGCGCGTACAGCACGGCCTCCAGGTTCGTGGTGTCCGCGCTGGTCACGGCGAGCAGCGCATAGGCCCGGTGGATCTTGGCGGACTCCAGCACCCCTTCCTGGGTGACGTCCCCGAACACCACCGGCACCCGCAGCCGCCGCGCGGTCGCCAGCCCCCGCGCCTCCGGGTCGGACTCGACGCACACGACGGGGATGTTCAGTTCGCGCAGCCGGGTCAGCACCCGGGTGCCGATCTTGCCGAGCCCGAGCAGGACCACATGCCCGCCGAGGCCACGCGGCGGTTTGCGCAGGGCGGACGCGGTGCGGAAGGTGCCCAGCGCCTCCAGCACGGCGGCCAGCAGCACCGGAAGCAGCAGCAACCCGACGAGTCCGGAAAGGAGTTGGAGGATCTGCCGGCCCAGAGGGGCACCGATGGCCGGGTCGTCGATGGCGAACAGGTCGAGGAGGGTGTAGTAGAAGGCACGCAGCGGATGGATCCCCGGCGTGACCACCCACAGCGCGACGGCGAGCGCGACCACGCACGCCGTCGCGCCCGCCAGCGACCACCGCAGCCGCCGGGAGAACAGCGAGGCGAGCGGCGGTACCCCGCCTCGACGAGGCGCGGACGACTCCCCGCCGCCCGCCGACGACACCTGTTCCAGCACCACGGCCGCGCGCCCGCCGGCCTGCCGAACCTCGTCGTCGTCCGGCAGCAGCCGCGGCTCCTGCTCCCCGCCGCCCTCGGGCCCGTCCCCGCCGGCGGCGTCCGTGCCCACCGGGGAGAGCAGGGCGAGCGTGCACAGCCCGGATCCGGCCGACGGCCGTTCGACGGCGCGCAGCAGCAGCCCCTCGGTCTGCACGACCTTGCTGGTGCCGGCGACGGCGGTGGCGGCCAGCGCGGGTGCGGCGGTGTCGGCGTCGGACAGCACGGTCGTGGACGCGTCCGAGCCGCCCTCACCGTCACCGGCGGCCAACGCGGCTGCCTGGTCGAGGAGTTCCTCGATGTGCTGGCCCAGCCGGCGGTTGTAGAGCCGGAGGACGAGCCGCAGCCGAGGGTTGAGCCGACGGGCGGTCAGCGCGGCCCGGATGTTGGTCTCGTCGTCGTCGAAGACGAGGGCGAGCGCGGCGGCCCGTTCCACTCCGGCCTCGGCGAGCACGGTCTCGGTGACCTCGACGGCCTCCAAAACCCGTGCGTCGGCACCGCCGTTGCCTCCGCCGCCGGTGCTCGAGGGGGTCGCGGTGTGCGCGGATCCGGCGCCGCCGCGGCCGACGGCGGCGCTCACCACACGGTCGAACAGCGCGGCCGACGCGGAGCGGGCCCGCCCGACCACCGGAGGTCTGGCGGTGCGCTCGTTCGGCGGCACCACGAGGACGACCTGCTCGCCGTAGACCCCGCGCAACTCGGCAGCCAGCCGGTGCGCGAGCCCGTCGTCACCGCACACCACCATGTGCGCCGGCGGGGCACCAGGCCCCCCTTGATACGGAACGCTCGCCACGAGGTAAAAGACTGCCCCAAGGAGAAGGGTGGTTCCAGCAACGATATGAACACCCGGGGGACGACTCGCGTACCGAGGGGGAGGGAGCCAGCACAGCCGGAGGGATCCACCCGTGGCCATCACCGAAGACGCCCCGCCCGGCGCGGACGTCACCCCCACTGACGTCACTTCCGCCGACGTCACCTCCGGTCGGGACGGCCGCCGGCTCAGCTCCCCGCTGGTGCTCACCCTCACGCTGCTGCTGGCGGTGCTCGCCCAGTCCCCGATCCGCGGCCTCCTCGGCACTCCGGCGATGCAGAGCTGGACGACGGTGTTCGTCGCGGTGACCGTGCAGGCGCTGCCCTTCCTGGTGCTCGGCGTGCTGCTGTCGGCGGCGCTCGCGGTGTTCGTGCCGCCGTCGTTCTTCGCCCGCGCCCTCCCGCGCCGCCCCGCCCTCGCCGTCCCCGTCGCCGGGATCGCCGGCGCCGTCCTGCCGGGCTGCGAGTGCGCGTCGGTACCGGTCGCCGGGGCGCTGGTGCGCAGGGGCGTGACCCCGGCCGCCGCCCTCGCCTTCCTCCTCTCCGCCCCCGCCATCAACCCGATCGTGCTGACCGCCACCGCCATCGCCTTCCCGCGGAACCCGAAGATGGTGCTGGCCCGGTTCCTGGCGAGCCTGCTGGTGGCGTGCGTGATGGGCTGGCTGTGGCAACGGCTGGGCCGCACCGACTGGCTGCGCCCGCCGGCCCACGGCGCGCACGAGGGCGCGACGAAGGGGGAGGCGTTCTGGAACTCGGTGCGGCACGACACCATGCACGCCGGCGGGTTCCTGGTGCTGGGCGCGATGGCGGCGGCCACGCTGAAGGCGGCGGTCCCGGCGGACTGGCTGCGCACGGCGGCCGGAAACCCCGTCTTCTCCGTGCTCGCCCTCGCCGTCCTGGCCGTACTGCTGTCCATCTGCTCGGAGGCGGACGCGTTCGTCGCGGCCTCCCTCACCCAGTTCTCGCCGACGGCCAAGCTGGTGTTCCTGGTGGTGGGCCCGATGATCGACCTCAAGCTCTTCGCGATGCAGGCCGGCACCTTCGGCCGTACCTTCGCTCTTCGCTTCGCCCCCGCCACCTTCGCGCTGGCCGTCGCGGGCGCCGTACTGACCTCGGGGGTGCTGCTGTGAACCGCCAGGCCCAGGCCGCTGTCCTGTTCCTGCTCGGTGCCGCCCTGCTGCACGCGGGCGGCACCGACCTCTACCTCCGTTACGTCAAGGAAGGCCTGCGCCCGCTGCTGCTGGCCTCGGGCGCGGTGCTGGTGCTGGCCGCGGTGGCGACGGTCTGGTACGAGCGCCGGCGCGCGAAGACCGCCACCGCGGGGCACGGCCACGGCCACGGCCACGAACACCCGGAACCCCGGGTCTCCTGGCTGCTGTTGCTCCCTCTCCTCGCGCTCATCCTGGTCGCCCCGCCCGCCCTCGGCTCCTACAGCGCCCTGCGCTCGGGGACGGCGCTGCAAAAGCCGTACACCTACGGTGCGTTGCCCACCGCCGACCCCGCCCCGCTCTCCGTGATCGACTACGCCTCCCGTGCCGCCTACGGCCACGGCCGCTCCCTGCACGGCCGCGCGGTCCGCGTCACCGGCTTCCTCGCCCTGGACCACGCGGGCGCGCCGTACCTGGTCCGCATGGCCCTCAACTGCTGTGCGGCGGACGCCCAGCCGGTGAAGATCGCCCTGACCGGCACCCTGCCGCCGGTCCTGCGGCCGGACGCCTGGCTGGAGGTCACCGGCACCTACAGTCCCCGCCTGACCCACGACCCGGTCAACGGCGGCCCCATCCCCTATCTGAAGGTCACTTCGGCCAAGCCGGTCCCGGTGCCGCACGACCCGTACGACGAGACCTGGAACACCTGAGCCAACCCGGCACGGGGTCGTCAGGGGACGACGCACACGCACCGCACGAGCCACCCTCAGGCGACCTGACGCTCACACCGCGACCCGGCATGGTCCAGGCAGTGCCGGGCCCTTCTTCATTGCCGGAACCGGTACAAGAACACCCCGGTGGCCGAGGGACACAATCGCGGGCGTGAACCGCTCCGACCTTGTCTGCCGGTCCCCTTGGAAGCGCTCCGTGCGGTGGCTCGTCCCCCTCGGGGCGGGTGGGGGACTGCTCGCCGCGGTGGGGCTGGGGTGTGCCGGCGGGATGTCGGACACACTCCCCCTCGTCCTGGTGACCATCGGGCTGTGCCTGGTGGCGGCCGTCGTGTGGTCGCTGTACGTGGCGACGGGCTGGATGCGCGCGGACGCGTACGGGCTGTACACCTGGACGCTGCTGCGCCGCCGCAGCGTGCCGTGGCAGGAGGTCGCGGATCTGCTGGTCCGGGTGCAGACCCTGCCCCGGGGCGGGGAGAACGAGCGGGTCATGGTGGCGCTGCGGGGTGGGCGCAGACTGCTGCTGCCCCAGCCGTCCAGTGCCGCGTACGGCAAACCGGCCTTCGCCGGACGGCTGGCCGCGCTGCGCAGGATGCACCGCCGGTACGGCTCTCCCGGGTCGACCCGGATCCGCTATGTCACCGGCAAGAGCGTGGGCAGCGGCTGGGCGGGCCGGCTGGGCGCCTGCCTGCTGCTGCTCGTGGCGGCGGGTACGGCCGGATGGTTCGTACCGGCCGCCACGGCGTACGAGCGGGCCTGGGAGAGGGCGGTGCCCTGCCCCGCCGGGACGTCCGACGCCGAGTCGTACGACTGCCTGTCCACCCTTCCCGCGGTGATCTCCCGGACCGATCCGCGCGGACCGAAGCAGGCCAGCCGGCTGTACTTCGCCCACGGCGACCCGACCGACCGGCTGAGGGTGTCCGCCGATGCCGCCCGGGCGTTCCAGGCCGGCGACCGGGTCGAACTGACCGTCTGGCACCGCCAGGTGATGAAGGTCGCCGGGGAGCGGTACGTCTGGCACGACCACGTCACCACGGGCGGCAGCGTGGCCGTCGCGGCGGCCGTGCTCGCCCTGACCGCGGGGTGTCCGGCGGCCCAGGTGCTGCTGCGGCTGCGCGGACGGCGGCGTCGGCGGCCCGACGACGAGGTCCTGCCGTCGGTCCTGCCGTTCGCGGGCGCCCTCGCCGGTACGGCCGCCTGGCTGCTGCCGCTGTGCTACCTCCACCCCACGGACATGGCCGGCTCCACCGAGGGGGTCACCTGGCTGGCCCTCGGTTCGCCGGTCTCGGCCGCCCTGTTCGTCCTCGCCTGGCGAGCCACCCGTTTCCCGGCGCCGCCGGATCCCCGAGTGCCGCGACTCGCGTAGGACGGCGAGGTGGTGGGCCCGCTTACCGCCCGCCCTCTTCCCCGAGGAGACCGAAGCGCTCCAGGTCCCGCAGCCAGGCGTGGGCGTTGCCGTCGGACGGGGCCCGCCAGTCGCCGCGCGGGGAGAGGGAGCCGCCCGCCGAGACCTTGGGGCCGTTCGGCATCGCCGAGCGCTTGAACTGGGAGAAGGCGAAGAAGCGGCGGATGAAGACCTCCAGCCAGTGGCGGATCTGAGCGAGGTCGTAGGAGCCTCGGTCGGCCTCCGGGAAGCCGGGGGGCCAGGCGCCGGCCTCCCGGTCGTGCCAGGCGTGCCAGGCGAGGAAGGCGATCTTGGAGGGGCGGAAGCCGTAGCGCAGGACGTGGAAGAGGGTGAAGTCGTGCAGCGCGTACGGGCCGATCTTCGACTCGGTGGACTGCATCTCCTCGCCGGGGACGAGTTCCGGGCTGATCTCCGTGTCCAGGATCGCGGCCAGGATCTTGCCGGTCTCCTCGTCGAACTGCTCGCTGCTGATGACCCAGCGGATCAGGTGCTGGATCAGCGTCTTCGGCACGCCGGAGTTGACGTTGTAGTGGCTCATCTGGTCGCCGACGCCGTACGTGGACCAGCCGAGCGCCAGCTCGGAGAGGTCACCGGTGCCGAGCACGATGCCGCCGCGCTGGTTGGCCAGCCGGAACAGGTAGTCGGTGCGCAGGCCCGCCTGGACGTTCTCGAAGGTGACGTCGTACACCGGCTCGCCGGAGGCGAAGGGGTGGCCGATCTCCTTGAGCATCAGGCGTGCGGTCGGCGTGATGTCCAGCTCGGCCGCCGTGACGCCGAGGGCCCGCATCAGCCGGTGGGCGTTGTCCTTGGTGTGGTCGCTGGTGGCGAAGCCGGGCAGGGTGAAGGCCAGGATGTCGCTGCGCGGGCGGCCGGCGCGGTCCATGGCCCGGGCGGCGACGATCAGCGCGTGCGTGGAGTCCAGGCCGCCGGAGACGCCGATGACGACCTTGGGGCCGCCGATCGAGGCGAGCCGCTGCTGCAACCCCGCGACCTGGATGTTGTACGCCTCGTAGCAGTCCAGGGCGAGGCGGTCGGCGTCGGCGGGCACGAAGGGGAAGCGTTCGAGGCGGCGGCGCAGGCCCAGGTCGGTCACCGGAGGGCTCAGCTCGAACGACACCGTGCGGAAGTCGGCGGTGCGTGCGCCGTGGGTACGGCGGTTCTCGCCGAACGTGCCCATCCGCTGCCGCTCCTGCCGCAGCAGGTCCAGGTCGACGTCGGCCACCGCGTACTGCTCGCCGAGCGGGAAGCGCTCGGTCTCGGCCAGCAGCACCCCGTTCTCGTAGATCAGGGTCTGGCCGTCCCAGGACAGGTCGGTGGTCGACTCGCCGAGGCCGGCCGCCGCGTAGACGTACGCGGCGAGGCAGCGCGAGGACGCCGAGCGGCACAACAGCTTGCGGTCCTCGGCCCGGCCGACCGTGATGGGGCTGCCCGAGAGGTTGACCAGGACGGTCGCGCCGGCCAGCGCCGCCTCCGCGCTCGGCGGCACCGGCACCCACATGTCCTCGCAGATCTCCGCGTGCAGCACGAGACCGGGCACGTCCGCCGCGGCGAAGAGGAGGTCCACGCCGAACGGCACGTCCGCGCCGCCGAGCCGGATCGTTCCGCCGCGCTCGTCGTCACCCCCGGCGATCTGCCGGCGCTCGTAGAACTCCCGGTAGTTCGGCGGGTACGACTTCGGTACGACGCCGAGGATCCGGCCGCGGTGCACGATCACCGCGCAGTTGAAGATCCGGTCGCGGTGGCGCAGCGGGGCGCCGACGACCAGGACCGGCAGCAGGTCCGCCGACTCGGCCGCGATCGTGGCGAGCGCCGTCACGACGTCGTCGAGCATGGCGTCCTGCAGCAGCAGGTCGTCGATGGCGTACCCGGAGAGGCACAGCTCCGGGAAGACGGCGACGGCGACGCCCTCCTCGGCGCACCGGCGCGCATGGCGCAGCACCGCCTCCGCGTTGGCGGGCGGGTCGGCGATGACGGTGTGGCCCGTGCACGCGGCGACGCGCGCGAAGCCGTGCTGGTAGATCGACCAGAAGCTCAACGGGACCTCTTTCCGAAGCGACTTTCCTACGACAAGAAGCCTAAAGGCCGGACCGTCACCCACCGCCCACCTGCGGGTTTCAGTGTGCTGCGGCCCTGGCCGGCGTGCTGAAACCCGGCTGAAGCCGTTCTGAACCGCCCCGGCGGCAGTCTCTGCGGCATGACGACGACGGACCACGAACTCGCGATCGCGGCCACCGGGCTGCGCAAGTCCTACGGGGACAAGACCGTCCTCGACGGCATCGACATCCACGTGCCCGCCGGGACGGTCTTCTCCCTCCTCGGGCCGAACGGCGCGGGCAAGACCACGGCGGTCGGCATCCTGTCCACCCTGATCTCCGCCGACGGCGGCCAGGCACGGATCGCCGGGCACCACCTGACCGCCGAGGCCCAGGCGGTCCGGGCGGCCATCGGGGTCACCGGCCAGTTCTCGGCCGTGGACGGGCTGATCACCGGCGAGGAGAACATGCTGCTGATGGCCGACCTGCACCACCTCTCCCGCCGGGAGGGCCGGCGGGTCACCGCCGGGCTGCTGGAGCGCTTCGACCTGGTCGAGGCCGCGAAGAAGCCCGCCGCCACCTACTCCGGCGGCATGAAGCGCCGCCTGGACATCGCCATGACCCTGGTGGGCAGCCCGCGGATCATCTTCCTCGACGAGCCGACCACCGGCCTGGACCCGCGCTCCCGCCACACCATGTGGCAGATCATCCGCGAGCTGGTCTCCGGCGGTACGACCGTCTTCCTCACCACCCAGTACCTGGACGAGGCCGACCAGCTGGCCGACCGCATCGCGGTGCTCAACGGCGGCAAGCTGGTCGCCGAGGGCAGCGCCGAGGAGCTGAAGCGGCTCGTTCCCGGCGGCCATGTACGGCTGCGCTTCGCCGACCCGGTGGCGTACGAAGGCGCGGCCACCGCACTGCGCGAGGTCACCCGGGACGACCAGGCGCTCACCCTGCAGATCCCCAGCGACGGCAGCCAGCGCGAGCTGCGCGCCATCCTCGACTGGCTCGACGCCGCCTCCATCGAGGCCGACGAACTGTCCGTGCACACCCCGGACCTGGACGACGTGTTCTTCGCCCTGACCGGCAGCTCCGTACCTGCCCAGCCCACCGACAAGGAGACCGTCCGATGAGTGCCGCCGCCCCCCACGCCGTCCGCGACAACCTCACCATGCTGCGGCGCAACCTCCTGCACGCCCGCCGCTACCCCTCCCTCACCCTGAACCTCCTGCTCACCCCGGTCATCCTGCTGCTGCTCTTCGTGTACGTCTTCGGTGACGTGATGAGCGCCGGCATCGGCGGCCACGCGGACCGCTCCCGGTACATCGCCTACCTGGTCCCCGGCATCCTGATGATGACCATCGGCGGCACCGCCATCGGCACCGCGGTGTCCGTGGCCACCGACATGACCGAGGGCATCATGGCCCGGTTCCGCACCATGGCGATCTCCCGTGCCTCCGTCCTGATCGGGCATGTGGCCGGCAGCGTGATCCAGATCCTGATGTCCCTGGCGCTGGTGCTGGGCATCGGCCTCGCCATCGGCTTCCGGCCGAACGCGACACCGCTGGAGTGGATCCTGGCCGTCGGGCTGCTGGCACTGGTCAGCATCGCGATGACCTGGGTCGCGGTCGGCATGGGCCTGGCGAGCCCCAACGCCGAGGGCGCCAGCAACCTGGGAATGCCGCTGATCATGCTGCCCTTCCTGGGCAGCGCCTTCGTGCCGGTGCACCTCATGCCGAGCTGGTTCCGCTGGTTCGCCGAGTACCAGCCCTTCACGCCCGCCATCGAGACCCTGCGCGGGCTGCTGCTGGGCAGCGGGATCGGCACGAAGAACGCGGTACTGGCCGTCGGCTGGTGCCTGGCCCTGACCCTGCTGGGCTACCTGTGGTCCAAGGCGCAGTTCAGTCGCGAGCCGAAGAGGTGAGTCCGGCCGGAACGGCGGGTGCGGGCGCGTTGTGGTTGCTCGCGCCCACGCGGTGGAGCCGCACATCGATACAGCCCCGCGCCCCTTCGGGGGTGCTGTCATCCCCCGGCGCCTGTCAGCTCCCGCAACGCCTCCGCCCGCAGCTCCTCCCGTCCCAGGGCGGCGTACCTCGACCTCGCGTCGGTGTACGCCGCCCCGTCGGCGTTCTCGGCCGCCTGCCGGGAGCGGGTCAGGGACAGGGCGGGGAACTCCCGCAGGACCGGCATCCGTTCGGCCAGCGCCACCAGCCGTACCGCCGCCGGGTCGCCCTGGGCCAGCCGGGCGAGTCCGACCGCCAGCAACAACGTGCCGTAGACCGGCAGTTCCACCGGGGCCCGGTCGGCCGGGGCGCCGGACAGCAGGCCGGGCAGCCGCGCCCGCAGCTCCTCGGTGAGCCCGGCGACCGGGTCCGGCCGGCCGTGCAGCGCGTGCGCGGCCACGGCCGCCGACCGCAGCTGCAGCGCCCACGGATCCACGAAGGGATCGTCGGCGTACAGGGCGGCGGCCTCCCGTACCCCCTCCGCCGCCCGGCGCCACAGCCCGAGCCCGACCTCCGTCAGTCCCCGGGCCAGCGCGATCTCAGCCCTGGCCGGCAGCTCGGGGATGAACATCCGGTCCGACTCCGGCGGCTGGTCCAGAGTCGCGCGGCCCAGCCAGTACTCGGCCTCGTCGATGTCGCCCTTGTGCAGACAGGCCAGCACCAGCCCCCACCGGACGCCGAGCAGGTCCGACGGGTCGCCGAACGCGTCCAGCGCGCCCAGGGCCGCGCGCAGATGGTCGTACGCCTCCGCGCCCCGTTCGGACTCCAGGCACAGCTCGCTGATCCGGCCGTGGCTGAGCAGGCGCATGGCCGGGTTGTTCAGCGGGGCGAGCGCGTCGAGCATCCGGCGGGCGTTCTCCAGCGCACGTTCCGTGTCGTGCCCGGCCTCCCAGACGTAGCTGGCGACGCCCGCGGCTATGCCCGCCAGCAGCGGCTCGTCGGCCTCGCACAGCTGCTGGAGCCGGGCGAACTCCGGCGGCCGCATCTCCGGTACGGCGCACAGCACGACGGACAGGGCCCGCACCACGGTGTCCGGCGGGGCGGACGGCAGCCGGCGCAGAGTCACCAACTGGCGTACGGCGTGCGGGCCGTGGCCCATGAAGAGGCTCGCCGCGCACACCGCCGCCGCGCTGCGGGCCGGTTCCACGTCCTCGGGGTCGTCGGGCCGGAAGTGGGACAGCGGGCCTGCGGTGTCGGCGGCCAGCGAGGCCAGCCGGGCGTAGCTGGAGCCGATGGCCCACAGGGAGGACAGTACGGCGGTGACGGCCGCGGTGGTGGGTCCGTCGGAGCGGGCCAGGGCGTGGCGCAGGGCGAGGACGAGGTTGTCCTGCTCGGCGCGGATGCGCGTCCAGGCGGGCACCGGATCCTCGCTGTAGAGCCGGTCGTGATGGGCGCGGCCGAAGTCCCTTGCCCAGGCGAGGAACCGGCCGGTCACCACCTCCTCCTCGCCGGCCTCGGCACGCTTGGCCGAGCCGAACTCCCGCAGTGTCTCCAGCATGCCGAAGCGCACGCCGAAGGGGCCGTCGTCCACCTTGACCAGGGACTGGCCGGCCAGCTGCTCCAGCAGGGTCAGCGCGTCCCCGGTCTCGCCGAGCAGGTACTGCGCCGCGTCCTCGGTGAAGCCTCCGGGGAAGACGGACAGGGCGCGCAGGGCCGCCCGGCCGTCGGGTTCGAGGAGGTTCCAGCTCCAGTCGACCACCGCCCGCAGGGTGCGGTGCCGCTCGGGTGTGTCGCGGGCGCCGCCGCGCAGCAGCGTGAACCGGTCCCGCAGCCGGCGCGAGATGTCGGCCACGGACAGCACCCGTACCCGGGCCGCGGCCAGCTCCACGGCCAGCGGCAGCCCCTCCAGGTGCCGGCAGATCTCGGCCACCGCTTGTGCGGGCAGCTCCACGCCGGGGCGGGCGGCGCGCGCCCGCTGGGTGAAGAGCTCGACCGAGGTCGCCTGGGACAGCTCCGGCAGGGCGTACACGGCCTCCGAGGTCAGCCCCAGCGGGGCCCGGCTGGTGGCCAGGATCCGCAGTTCCCTCGAGCGTGACACCAGCGCCTGGACGAGACCCGCCGCACCCGCGATCACCTGCTCGCAGTTGTCCAGCACCAGCAGCGCGGGTCCGGTGCCGAGCGCGCCGATGATGCCGCTCACCGCGTCCCCGCCGCCCGGGAACTGCCGGCCCTCCCCGGCACCGACCGCGGAGGCCACCTCACCGGCCACGTCGGCGTCGGCGGTGACACCGGCCAGGGCGACGAAGTGCACCACGGGCTGCTCGGCCGCCCGGCTCACCGCGTGGGAGAGACGGGTCTTGCCCAGGCCGCCCGGGCCGGCCACGGTGACCA
Source organism: Streptomyces sp. NPDC037288 (assembly GCF_055603265.1). Lineage (NCBI taxonomy): Bacteria > Bacillati > Actinomycetota > Actinomycetes > Kitasatosporales > Streptomycetaceae > Streptomyces > Streptomyces sp. NPDC037288. Next base: position 94,282 of record NZ_JBVJVY010000026.1, on the reverse strand, counting down.
CGCGCGCCTCGCGCAGCAGCCCGGCCACAGCGGCGATGTCGGCGTCCCGGCCCAGCAGCGGGTTCGGGTCGTGCGGCACGCCGTGGCGGACCGGCGGTGCGTCCGCGCTCAGCAACTCCTGCTGGACTCGCTTGAGCCGGGGCCCGGGATCGGTACCCAGACCGTCCCGGAGCCGGCGGCGGTAGGCGTCGTAGCGGGTCAGTGCCGCGGCCCGGCCCGCGGTGGCGGCCTCGCAGCGCAGCAGTTCCGCCAGCACCTCCTCGTCCCGCGGCAGCTCCAGAGCCAGTTCGGCCAGGGGTGCCGCGGCCTCCTCGCGCCGGCCCAGCCGGGCGAGGGCGAGGGCCCGGGAGCGGACCAGCGAGCGGTGCGCCCGGACCAGGCCGGCACGCAGCGCCACCACCGGGTCGTGCAGGTCCTCTCCCGCCGCGGCGCCCACGCTTCCGTCCCACAGCGCCAGCCCGGCGTCGGCCTCGGCCAGCGCGCCGTCGTGGTCCCCGGCCCGCGCGCGCTCGGCGCTCGCCGCCTCGCGCAGCAGCAGCGCGGACGCGTCGACCTGCGTCTCGTCCAGAGCCAGCCGGTACCCGGCCGGTGTGCTCACGACCAGCTCGGCACCCAGCTGGGCCCGGAGCCGCGACACCAGGATCTGCACCGCCTTGCCCGGCCGCTCGGGCAGCTCGTCCGCCCACAGCCCCTCCACGAGCCGGGCCGTGCTGCAGCCTGTGCGCAGGTCCTCCGCGAGCAGCGCGAGCAGCCCGCGCAGCCGGGGCGCGGTGATCTCCCGTCCACGACAGGCGACTTGGGACAGCAGGGTCAGCTCGGTCGTCACGTCCCGAAGAGTAAGCCAGGGACATGGCGGCGCGGGTGAGCGTCCCCCGCCCCGCCCCGGTGCCGTCAGCGTGCCGTCAAGGGCGTCCCGAACGCCGTAAACGTCCCGTCAGGACACCTCCGGCACGTCCCGGCACCCCCGGCCTTCGGGGATAACGTCGACACCACGCCCCGGCACCGCCTCCCCGCGCCCGGGGCCCCGGATTCCCCCGAACCCTGCCGAACCGGGAGGCCCCCATGGCAGAACTCCTCTACGGCGAAGACCCCGAGCCCTCCGATCCGTTCCCGGCCGGACCCCTGTACGTCCCGGTCCGGCCGGGACCCCGCGGGTGCGCACCCCGGCTCTTCCGTACCCCCCTCGGCGACCGTACGGCCGTCGGCTTCACCACCGAGGGCCGGCTGGCCGCCGCCCTCGGCCCCGGCCAGCCGTGGATTCGCCTCGCCGCGCCCGCCCTGCGCGCGCTGGCCGTGCCGCTCGGTGTCACCGCCCTCACGGTGGACCCGCGGTTCACCGCCCCGGCCGCCGCACCGGTCACATCCGAGCTGCCCGCGCTGCGGGCCGCCTGAGGGGCAGGACACGATGACCACGGTTCACGAACCCGCCACCGCCGCCGGCCTGTTGCTGTGGCCCGCCTCCACCACCGGGGCGCCGCACGGCGGCCTCGCCGTCGGCGGCGTACCGCTCGCCGAGGTCGCCGACCGCTTCGGCACCCCCGTCTACGTCCTGGACGAGGCCGAGGTCCGCGACCGCTGCCGCACCTATCTGAACGCCTTCCCGGACGCCGAAGTCCTGTACGCCGCCAAGGCGTTCCTGTGCCGGGCCGTGGCCCACTGGACGGCCGAGGAGGGACTCGGTCTCGACGTCTGCTCCGCCGGCGAGCTCGAACTCGCCGTCACCACCGGCTTCCCGCCCGAGCGGATCGTGCTGCACGGCAACGCCAAGTCCCCGCGCGACCTGGACACCGCGCTGCGTCTCGGGGTCGGCCGGATCGTCATCGACAGTCCCGCCGAGATCGCACGTCTCGCCGCCGCCGTCGGACCGGACGGGCACCAGAAGGTCATGGTCCGGGTCGTTCCCGGCATCAGCGCAGGCGGCCACGAGAAGATCCGTACCGGCACGGACGACCAGAAGTTCGGCCTGTCCATCGCCGACGGGTACGCCCAGCACGCCATCACCCGCATCCTCGACCAGCCGCGGCTGCAACTCACCGGTCTGCACTGCCACCTGGGTTCACAGATCACCACCGTCAAGCCGTACCTGGCCGCCGTACGCCGGCTGGTCGGTCTGATGGCCCGCCTGTACGAGCAGCACGGCCTGGTCCTGCCCGAACTCGACCTCGGCGGCGGCCACGGCATCGCCTACCGCCCCGGCGACCAGGCCCTGGACGTGACGGCGCTGGCCCGCAGGGTCCGCGCGGAACTCGCCGGCGCCTGCGCCACGGCCGGACTGCCGGTCCCCCGCCTGATCATCGAGCCCGGCCGGGCGATCGCGGGCCCCGCCGGGATCGCCCTGTACCGCGTCCTGTCGGTGAAGCGCACGGGCGACCACGTCTTCGTCGCCGTTGACGGCGGCATGAGCGACAACCCGCGCCCGGCCCTGTACGGCGTCCGGTACACACCGCGCCTGATCGGCCGGGCCGGTACGGCGGACCGCGCCCGGGTCACCGTCGTGGGCCGGCACTGCGAGGCGGGGGACGTCCTGGCGGCCGGTGTGGAACTGCCCGCCGACCTCCGCCCCGGCGACCTGCTCGCCGTCCCCGTGGCGGGCGCGTACCAGTTGTCCATGGCCTCCGGCTACAACCTGGTCGGCCGCCCGCCCGTGGTGGCCGTACACGACGGCCACGCCCGCCTCCTGGTCCGCCGGGAGTCCCTGGAGGACGTCCGCAGCCGCGATGTGGGCCTGTAGACCGACGGGGCTCGGGTGAGTGCGGCGGACCCGGCCGTCCCGTCACGGTGGTGCGGGATGAGCCGTTCCGGCTGCCGTCCGGTGCGTGCGCCGATACAGTGCTGGGACCATCGGGGGAGAGACGACGACCGTGGACGAGCTGACATTCGCCGTGACGACAGTGCTCGCGGCCCTCCTCAGTGAGGCGTCACAGGACACCTACGCAAAGGCCAGGGACGTCATCCGGCGTGCCCTGCGGCGCGGCGACCGGCCGGACACCGGCGTCGTACTGGAACGGCTCGACGAGGATCGAGCGCGTGTGGAGCGGTACTCGGCGGCGTACCGCGATGAGGCGGCGCGCTGTGCGGCGGCCGCATGGGCTCCCGCCCTGCAGGAGCTGATGCGACGGGACCCGGTGGCCTTTCAGGAGCTGCGGGCCCTTGCGGGGACGGATCGGCCGGCCGGCGTGGTCAACCAGCACAATCACGGTCAGGGCACCTTCATCAACGGCGACGTCCGAGGCGGCCTCACGATCCATCACGGCGCGACGCCTGGCAGCGATGTCTGAACCCGTGGGGCGGCGAGAGCAGCACAACCACGGTCCCGGCATCTTCATCGCGGGGCATGTCCTCGGCGACGTGCACCACTACGCGCCGTCCTCGCACGAAGGACACCCGCCCGACCTCCCTTTGAAGGAGGCCGTCGCGGGCACGGATGTGAGGGCGCCTGGCACTCGAGCGCCCACCGGCGCCAAGGGCGCCGCATACGGCCCGCTCGGCGCGCTGATGGGGTATTCCTTCGCCGCGCTCCTGCTCTTCGTGGCTGCGGGCGTGGGAGTGGCGGACACGTTCACCGCGCGTACGCCGACAGCGGACCGGGTCGTATCGGTGCCCCTGGCGGCGGGCCTGGCCATCGGTGGGCTGGTGCCCCTGGCGTTCGTGTTCGCCGCACTGGCCGAGGTCTGCGCCGCGGGCGCCGGTAACGCGGCCGGTGCGGCGGTCGGACGAGGAGAGGCGGGCAGGACCGCCGCGGCTCGTCTCAACCTGCGCCAGGCCCGGCTGCTGGCCCGGACGGCCGACACGAGCGCGGTGCTCGCCGGGTACGTGGCGGCACTCGTGGGGTTCTCGGCCGTGGGCAGCAGAGCGGCGGATCGCGCTCAGGTGGCTCGGGACGCCGCGGCGACGGAAGTGGAGGAGGCCGAGGCTGCGCTGGATGCTGTGCCGGTCGTCGGTTGATCTCGGGGGAAGGCGCCGTGCGCCCGGCTGCGCATGCTGTTCGGCAACGCGCTGCGGTCCCCGGTGTCACGGCTGCGCAGGGCGCTGGGCGGCGAGGCCCTCACCGACGTACGGGAGGCGCCCTTCGCCGCCGCTGTCGTCACCCGCCTCACCGGCCTGGGCACGGCGGCGGCCGCCGACCTGGCGGTGACCCCCGGGAGCTTCCGCGCCGCGGGCTCGCGGATCGGGTGCTCCCGGGGGGCGTGTCTGGAATCAGGTGGCCGGAGTCAGGTGGAACATCACGCTGTCCGCGGGCACGGAGATGGGGTGGAGGCCCGCGACGCGCCAGCCGGCCTCCTCGAAGACGGGCCCCCACTCCTCCAGGGTGGGCAGGTAGTCCCCCATCACCGCGTGGGCGAACTCGAAGGCCATGCTGAAGACGGGCATGTCCCGGTCGGCGTACGTCGTCGTGCGCGTCGCGTCGGCCAGCAGGAAGTGCTTCAGGTCGGGGAAGACCTCCCGGATGCGCCGCAGCGACGCGACCGCCTCGGCGCGGGGCCAGAAGTCGTGCCCCATCATGAACGAGGTCAGCAGGTCGACGCCCACGTACTCGGGGCGGGGTTCGAGGGCCGTGGCGTCGCCCTGGGTGATGCTGATGCGGTCCGACATGCCCGCTTCGGCAACCGCCCTGGTGGCCACCTCGATCGCGCCGTCCGCCAGGTCGATGCCGAGGCCGCGTATGTCCGGCCGGGTCCGGGCCAGCCGGATCAGCCGCTCGCCGCTGCCGCAGCCCAGGTCGGCCACGTGCGTGAAGTCCAGTTCCCTCACCACCGGCAGGAACACCGGGTCCCACCACTCGGCGTTGATCTCGCGGCAGGCGATGCTGATCGCCGCCGCGTCCCGCCGGTAGAAGGAACCCACCCGGTTCTCCGTGCGGATCAGGTCGGGAAGCGTGCTGAACAGTTCGCCGCAGCCTCGCGTCATCCAGTGGAACAGCGACTTGGAGTGGTCCGCCTCATCGAAGTTCGGGCCCGGCCTGACCTTGTCCTCCTCCCGGGTGACCACGTCGGCCGCGGCCAGCGCCCGGAACAGCTCGTGCACCGAGCCGGCGTCCAGACCCCTCTCGTCCGCGAACGCCACGAGGTCCAGCGGGCCCGACTCCCGCAGCGCCTCGAAGGCACCGATCTCCCAGGCCGCACTGATCGCCCACGCCGCCAGCGCGTGGTTGTACACCTCGGTCATCGTCGCACCGGTCTTGTTCATGCTGCACGCCTCACCTTCGTGGTCACCAAGCTCTTCGGACGCATGTCCGTCCATTCCTTTTCGATGTGGTCCAGGCAGGTCTGCCGGTCGCTCCGGGTGAGCGTGACCGTCCACCCGTCGGGGATCGCCGCGTACGCGGGCCACAGCGCGTACTGCGCTTCGTCGTTCGCCAGCACCACGAACGAACCGTCCGGTTCGTCCATGGGCGTGCTCTGTGATTGCGTTCTCATGGGCCGGCTCTCATGTGTCGGCGCGGGACGGGTCCCGCGTGTCGCGAAGTCCGCCGAGGACGTGGTCGAGGACGGCCTGTGCGTGGCCGTGGAGGAAGAAGTGACCGTCGTCCACGAGGTGCAGCCGGAACGCGCGGTCCGTGTGCGCGCGCCAGTTCTCCACCGACCGGACGGGCACCCGGTCGTCCCGGGTGCCGCACAGCGCGGTGACGGGGACGGCCAACGGAGGCCGCGGAACGTACCGGTAGCTCGCCAGCACCGAGAAGTCCGCACGGATGCGCGGCAGGCACAGGTCGAGGAGTTCCTCGTGCTCGAACACCTCCTGCGGGGTGCCGCCCAGCCGCCGCAGCGCCTCGACGAACTCGTCCCGCGGCAGGTCGTGGATCCGGAATGCGGGGCGTTCCAGGTCGGGCGCCGCACAGGCGGACACGGCGAGCAGGTCGGCCGGACGCCCCGTCAGGGCCTGGAGCCGGTGGGCGAGTTCGTAGGCGAGCAGGCCGCCCATGCTGTGTCCGAAGAGGGCGTACCGCTCGCCCGTCCACGGGGCGAGTGCCTGTGCCAGGCGCTCCGCGAGGGTGTCGAAGTCCCGCTCCGGCGGTTCGTGGAGCCTGCTCTCGCGCCCGGGGAGCTGCACCGGGACGAACGCCGCCCCGGCCACGGTGCTGCGGCTCCAGGTGCGGTAGAGGCCGGCCCCGCCGCCCGCGTACGGCAGGCAGAACACCCGTACGGGGCCGTCCGCGCCGGGGATGCCGAAGGGGAACAGGGCACCCGGGTCGTCGATGGCGCTCATGGGGTCCTTTCGGGAGAGGGGGTGTCCGCGCGTGCCGCCAGTGCCTGGGCGAGTGCGGCCGTGCAGGCGGCGACGGTGGCGCCTTCCAGCACGGCGCGCACGGAGAACTCCACCTGCCACTCCTGGCGGATGCGGGAGACGATCCGGGTGGCCTTGATGGAGTTGCCGCCCAGGGCGAAGAAGTCCTCCTGGGCGCCGATGGTGCCGTCCAGTCCCAGGGTCTGCGCCCACAGTTCGGCCACCCTGGTCTCCAGCGGGGTGAGCGGGGTCGCGGGCCCGTCGGCCGTGACGCCCCGTTCGGGCTCCGGCAGGGCCGCGTGGTCCAGCTTGCCGTTGGCGGTCAGCGGCAGGCCGTCCATCGCGACGAAGGAGTCCGGCACCATGGCGGCCGGCAGCTTCCTGCGCAGGAAGGACCGCCACACGTCGGCCGGGTGCTCGTCGCCGGGCCGCAGCACGAGGTAGGCGACCAGCCTCTGGTCGGCCCCGTTCCCGTCGGTTCCCCCGCGTACCTGGACGGCGGCGTCCTTCACGTCCGGGTGTTCGAGCAGCGCGCTCTCCACCTCGCCCGTCTCGATGCGCAGCCCCCGCAGCTTGGTCTGCCCGTCCACTCTGCCGACGAAGTCGAGCCGGCCGTCGGGGCGCCTGCGCAGCAGGTCCCCGCTGCGGTAGAGGCGGGAGCCGGGCACCTCGGAGAAGGGGTCCGGCTGGAATCGCTCGGCGGTGAGGCCGGGCCGGTTCAGATAACCGCGGCCGACGGCGACCCCGCCGAGGCACAGCTCGCCCGGGACGCCGACCGGAACGGGCTGGCCGTTGCCGTCGAGGAGGTGGAGCCGTACGCCGCGGATCGGGCGGCCGACGGACGGGGGACGCCCGTCCGCCACGCACTCCTCCACCGTGGCCCAGATGCTCGTCTCGGTGTGCCCGTAGACGTTGAAGATCCGCCGGCCGGGGCACCACCGCTCCAGCAGCGCCGGGGCGACCGACTCGCCGCCGAGGACGATGCTGCGCAGCCCGGGGAGCCGCGCCGGGGCCTCCAGGGGGAGCGCGGCGAGCGCGGAGGGCGGCATGACCAGGCAGGTGATGCGCTCGCGTGCGAGCAGTTCGACGAGGCCCGGCCCGGGAATGACGTCCTCCTGCGGGGCCAGGCACAGCACCGCGCCCGTTCCCAGAGCCAGGAAGATCTCGAACACCGAGGCGTCGAAGCTGGGGGACGCCCACTGCAGCACCCGGTCGTCCGGTCCGATGCCGAACGCGTCGTGCTGTGCGAGGCAGCTGTTCACCAGCCCCTCGTGGGTGAGCAGCGCTCCCTTGGGCCGCCCGGTCGAGCCCGAGGTGTAGATGACGTAGGCGAGGTGGTCCGGCCGGACGTCCCCGGTGACGGGTCGCGTGCTCTGCCGGTCGATGTCGTCGGCCTGCTCGTCGAGCAGGATGCCGGGCACGCCGAGGCCGGGAAGGCGCGTCTGCGCGGCGGCGGTCGTCAGCAGCAGGGACAGCCCGGCGTCCCGGCTCATGAAGTCCAGGCGGTCCGCGGGGTACGCGGGGTCGAGCGGTACGAACGCGCCACCGGCCTTGAGCACGGCCAGCATCGCGACCACGAGGTCGGCCGAACGGTCCAGGCAGAGCCCGACCCGCGTCTCGGGGCCGATGCCGTGCCGCCGCAGCAGGTGGGCCAGCTGGTTGGCCCGCCGGTCGAGCTGGCGGTACGTCAGCACGGACGGGCCGAAGGCGATGGCCGGCGCGTCCGGTGACCGCCGCACCTGCTCCTCGACCAGCTGCTGCGCGCACAGGCCGGGGGACGCCACGGTCTCGCCGGTGCCCCACGCGTCGGCCGTTCGCCGCTCCTCGCCGGTCAGCATGCCGATCCCGCCGACGGGAAGCGTGAGGTCGGTGGCCACCGTCTCCAGGATCGTGGCGAAGTGCCTCAGCATCCGCTCGACGGCGGCTGCCCCGAACCGGTCCCTGTCGTAGCCGATGCGCAGGGTGATGTCGTCGTCCGGGATGACGAGGACGGCCAGCGGATAGTTGGTGTGGTAGCGGTACTCCCCGCGGCTCACCCGGAGTTCGCCGGTACGGCGGCCCAGGTGGCCGATCCGGGGGACGTTGAGGATGGTCATGATGCTGTCGAACAGGGGCTCGCCCGGTGCCGTGCCGCTCCACTGCTGGACGTCCGCCAGGGGGCTGGCGAGGAACTGCTTCACCCTGGTCTGTGTGGCGAGCACCCGGGCGCACGACTCGGCGAAGGGGCGGTGCGGTGCCAGGCGCATCCGCAACGGCAGCGTGTTGATGAACAGCCCGAGGGTGTCCTCGATCCCGTCCAGTTCGGCCGGCCGGTGCGTCATGGTCATCCCGAACACGACGTCCTGCTGGCCGGTGTACCTGCTCAGCAGCAGACCCCAGGCGGTCTGCAGCACGGTGCTGAGCGTGATGCGGTGCTCGCGGGCGAGCCGGCGCAGTGCGTCCCCGGTCTCCCGGCCGAGTGTCAGCGACACCTCCGGGTTGTCCCGGTCGCGGTCCGGGCCGCTCTCCGCCGCCGCGGTGTCCCGTACGGCCTCCGGACCGGCCAGGACGGCGGCGGGTGAGGTGGGCTGCAGGCCCGCGAGTTCCGTGCGCCAGAACTCCTCGGCGCCGCCGAGGTCCTGACGGCGTATCCAGTCGACGTAGTCGTGGTACGGCCGCACGGTCCGGGAGGTGAGGCTCCGGCCGCGCGCCAGGTCGTCGTAGCCGGCCAGCACCTCCTCCAGCAGCATCAGGGCCGACCAGGCGTCGAGCAGGATGTGGTGGTAGCGGAAGACGAAGACGTGTCTGCGCTCGGCCACCCGGATGAGGTGCAGCCGGAACAGCGGGGCGCGGTCCAGCCGGAATCCCCGGTGCCTGTCCGTGCGAAGAAACGTTTCCAGCCGATCATCGACACCGGCACCCGCACCGCCGTCCGCACCGGCTCCGGCGTCGGCCGCCGCGTCCGGGGCGGTGGCGTCCCGCCAGTCGTGCCGCTCGATCAGCGCCGTACCGCGGGCGTACACGACCTGCGCGGGCTCGCTGATCTCCTCCCAGTGGTACGAGGAGCGCAGCACGGCGTGCCTGTCGACCGCCCGCTGCCACGCCCGCTCCAGCACGTCGGGGTCCAGGTCGCCGTCCAGCGTCTGGATCACCTGGTCGACGTAGAAGGACGTCTCCGGGTCGAGGATGGTGTGGTAGAGGAGACCTTGCTGGAGGGGGGAGAGCGGGTGGACGCCCTCGATGTCCGTAGCCGTCGTCATCGGCTGCGCCTTTCTGTGTCGCTGTCGTCGGCCGCGTCGCCGTACCGGTCCGCGGTACCGGGCTGCCCGGCCGTGGCGGTCCCGATCCGGGACAGCAGCCGCCGCAGGTCGTCCTCGGCCAGGTGGGTGCCGTGCACACCGAGGGGTGCGTCCGCCGCGACCGGGTGCGGCTGGGATCCGCCCGCCGCCCGGCCTTCGTCGCCCGGCTCGCCGCCGGGCTCGCTGTCGGACGAGGCGGTCGTGCGGACCAGGGCGGCGAGCCCGGCCACGGTCGGGTGGGCGAAGAAGTCGGCCTCGGTGAACCGGATGCCCGACTGCTTGGCCCGGCTGATGATCCGCAGGCTGGTAATGGAGTCGCCGCCCAGCTGGAAGTAGTCGTCGTCGACGCCGACCGGGTGGATGCCGAGCAGCGACTCCCAGATGCCGGCCAGTTCCGCCTCGACCGCGTTCCTCGGCGGGACGGCCGGGCCCAGGGCGGCGGGTCGGTCGTACACCGTCTGCCCGTTGCCCGGCGACGCGGTGCCGGGCCGGCCGCCGCTCACTCCCGGGCCGGCCGGCCGCCGGTCCGGTGTGGCGTCGGCGTGGACGTACGCGTGCGGGACACCGGCCCGCAGCACCTCCTCCAAGGCACGCAGCGCGGGCTCGGGCTCCAGCATGCCGAAGCCGCTCTCCCGTACCCGGCGGCCGGCGTGCGTGTCGAGGGTCGCGACCATTCCGGCGCCGCTCCACGGCCCCCACGCCACGCTCGTACCGGGCAGTCCCAGGGACTGCCGGTGGTGGGCCAGCGCGTCGAGGAAGGCGTTGGCGGCGGCGTACCCGCTCTGCCCGCGCGAGCCCATGAGCGCGGCCACGGAGGAGTACAGGACGAAGAAATCGAGCTCCTTGTCCCGGGTCAGCAGGTGCAGGTTCCACGCGCCGTGCATCTTCGGGGCCATCACCGAGCGCAGCCGGCCGGCGGTCTGCCGCTGGATGCCGCCGTCGTCGAGCACCCCGGCCGCGTGGACCACGCCGCGCAGCGCCGGCAGGCGGTCGCCCGACTCGGCCACCAGCCGCTCGACGGCGTCGGGATCGGTGACGTCGGCCTGGCGCACGGCGACCCGGACCCCCGCCCGCTCCCACTGACGGATGCGACGCGTCGCTGCCTCGGAGGGGGCGCGGCGGCCCACCAGGACGAGGTGCCGGGCCCCGCGGCGCACCAGCCAGCCGGCCGTGTGCAGGCCCAGTGCCCCGAGCCCACCGGTCAGCAGGTAGGTGCCGTCGGGACGGACCGGCGGGGTGTCCCCGGCGGTGCCGTGCCCGGGTGCCACCGCGGCCGTACCGGCGACCAGGCGCCGCCCGCCCCGCAGGGCGATCTGCACGGCATCGCCGGCGGCGCACAGCGCCTCGGCGCACAGCGCCTCGGCCTCGGCCTGTGCGCCCGGCCCGTCCGGGTCGAGGTCGACCAGGACGCAGCGCACGTCGGGGTTCTCGGCGTTCGCGACGGCGGCCAGGCCCCACAGCGGGGCGTGCGCGAGCCGGGCCGGGTGCGTCGCGGCCGGCCGCTGGGTACCGCGGGTCGCCACGACGATCCTGGCCTGCCGCCCGGCACCGCCCAGCGCCTGAAGGAGCGTCAGCAGGGCGGCGCTGCCCGTCGCCTGGGCCCGGTCGAGGGTGACCGCGGTGGGTTCGCCCGCGGGCTCGTCGAGGCCCCACAGGAACGCGGCGTGCACGGTCCGCCCGGTGGCGGTCCGTTCCGCCACGAGCTCTTTCAGGGCCGCGTCGTCGCAGGTGCCCGTCGTGATGAGGGTGACCTGCCGGTTCTGCGCGCGCAGCCGCCGGGCCAGGGCGGCACCGACGCCGCCGCGGTCGGCCAGAACGAGCCACTCCCCTTCGGAAGGGGTGCGGTCCGCGGGCGCCGGCGGTGTGTCGGCGGCCTCCCAGACGGGTTGCCGGACGACGGCGGTGTCCCGGCGCAGCAGTGCGTCCGCGGAGACGCGGCGCAGCCACAGTCCGTCGAGCTCCAGGACGGCGCCGCCGTCCTCGTCGAGCAGCGTCACGTCGGCGACGACGGTGTCGTCGTCCGGACGTTGCTCCGGGCGCTCCTGGACGCGGCACCACAGCGGCGCGGCCGGGGGTGTCCGGTGGAACCGCAGGGCGTCCAGCCGGATGGGGACCCGTACGCCGAGCTCGGCGTCGGGCCGCTCGGCCCAGACCAGGGCGACGACGGCCTGGACGCAGGCGTCGACGAGTCCGGGCGGCAGCAGGAAGGGGCCGTCACGGTCGTCCCGTTCGGGCGGGAGCATCCGGATCAGCAGCTCGCCGGGCCGGTGCGTCACCTCGCCGATGTACCGGAAGCCCGGTCCGAGGTCGGCGCCGCTCGCCGCCATCGCCGCGTAGAAGTCGGCGCCGTCGAAACGGTGGCCCGCTCGCCGCGCGGTGTCGTCCGGTGCCCGGTCCGCCGGACGTACCGCCGGGGACGGGCGCACGGTGCCGGTGGCATGGGTGGTCCAGTCCCGCCGGTCGGTGGTGCCGGCGGGTGCGCTGACCACGCGGAACGGCCGGGCCGCGAGCGCCTCGTCGCCCTCGACGATCAGCTGGACCTCGTGCCCGGCGCTGTCGGCGGTGAGGGCCTGGGGGAAGGTGACGCCCTCCAGGACCGCACCGGCGTCCCCACGCCCCTGTACGGCGGCGGAGACGGTCATGGCCAGGTGGGACGCGGCGGGTACCACCACGGCGCCGAAGAGCACGTGGTCGGCGAGGAAGGCCGGGGACTCGGCGGTGAACCGGCTGCGGTAGACGGTGTCGTGCAGCGCGGGCGAGGTGAGCCGCGTGCCGGGGAAGACGGGGGTGTCCGCCGCGCGGTCACCGGGGGCGGACCCGCGGGGTGCCGGGTGTCCGCCGGTACGCGTGTCACGCCAGTAGCGGGTGCGGTTGAAGGGATAGGTGGGCAGCGGTACCCGCCTGCGGGTGAAGCCGGCGTCCACGGCCTGCCAGTCGATGTCGGCACCGGCCCGGTACAGGCTGCCCAGGGTCTGCAGGATCTGCTGCCAGTCGTCGGTGTCGCGGGTCAGCGAGGGCAGCCAGAGCCGGTCCGTCCGCGGGTCGAGGCCCTGCTTGGCGACCAGGCGGGTCAGGACGGGGTCCGGGCCGATCTCCAGGGCCGCGTCGAACCGCTGCTCCAGCAGCGTGCCGAGGGCCGGGAGGAAGCGGACCGTGTCGCGGGCGTTGCGGCTCCAGTAGTCGCCCCGCGCCAGGTCGTTGCCGCTCAGCCGGCGGCCGGTGACCGTGGAGACGAACGGGACGCCGCCCAGCCGGTGCGGCGCACGGGCGGCCAGGGCATGGAGCGGCTCCAGCACCGGATCCATGAGCACGGAGTGGAAGGCGTGCGAGGCGTTGAGCCGGTGGGTGCCGACGCCGTCGCGAGCCAGCACCGCGAGGAGGTCCTCCAGAGCGTCGGCGGGTCCCGACACCACCGTCTGGAACGGGCCGTTGACCGCGGCGACGCTCAGCCGGCCCTCGTACGGTTCCAGCAGCGCGCACACCGTCGGCTCGTCCGCGGAGAGGACGGCCATGGCGCCCTCGCCCGGCAGCTGCCCCATGAGGCGGCCGCGCTCGGCGACGAGCGTCAACGCGTCCTCGAGCGGCAGGATCCCGGCGGCGCAGGCGGCGGCGAGTTCACCGACGCTGTGCCCCAGGACGACGGACGGCGTGACGCCCCATGCCTTCCACAGGGACACCAGGGCGTAGGCCAGGGAGAACAGGGCCGGCTGCGCGTATTCGGTGCGGTCGGTCAGTGCCGGGTCGGCGTCCGGCGCGTACAGCACGTCGGTCAGGGACCATCCGTGGCGTTCGCGCAGCAGTCCGGCGCAGGTGTCCATGGCCTGCCGGAACACGGGCTGACCGGCGTAGAGCCCCGCGCCCATGCCCGCGTACTGCGACGCCTGGCCGGTGAACAGGAACGCGGTGCGGAAGTCGCGGCTCGGGCCGCGGCGCGCGGCCGGCGCTTCGGGCGCCTCCCAGGACGCCAGCTGCTTGCGCAGGTCCTCGGTGTCCTGCGCGACGAAGCAGGCGCGGTGCGCGAAGTGGGCGCGGCCGGTGTTGGCGGAGTACGCCACGTCCGCGCAGGGCGAGTCCGGGTGCTGGTCGAGATGGCGCAGGTAGCGGTCGACCACGCGGCGCAGGGCGGGCTCATCCGGGGCCGACAGGGCGAGGGGGTGGAAGGGGCGCTGTGGGGCACCGGTCGTCGCAGGCGGGACGGGGCGGGCCGTTGCCTCGGCGGACGGCGCCTCGGCCACGATGACGTGGGCGTTGGTGCCGCCGATCCCGAAGGAACTGACCCCGGCCATCCGGGGCCGGTCGCCGCGGCGCCACGGTCTGGCTTCGGTGGGGACGTCGAGCAGCAGCTCGTCCCAGGCGATGTGCGGACTGCGCTCGCGCAGGTGGAGGTGGGCCGGGAGCTGCTCGTGGCGCAGTGACTGCACCACCTTCATCAGCCCGGCGATGCCGGCCGCCGCCTCCAGATGTCCCAGGTTCGTCTTCACCGTGCCCATGAGCAGCGGCCGGCCGGGGGTACGGCCCTGCCGGTAGACGGCGCCGAGCGCGTTGGCCTCGATGGGGTCGCCGAGCGGGGTTCCGGTGCCGTGGGTCTCGACGTAGTCGATGTCCGCGGGTGCCGCCCCCGCGGCCTTCAGCGCGCTGGCGATCAGGTCTTTCTGGGCGCTGCCGTTGGGGACGGTGAGGCCGCTGCCTCGGCCGCCGTGGTTGACCGCGGAACCGCGGAGGACCGCCAGTACCGTGTCGCCCGCCGCCCTGGCGTCCGAGAGGCGCTTGAGGACGACGATCCCGGCGCCCTCGGCGCGGGCGTAGCCGTCCGCGGCGGCGTCGAACGCGCGGCTGCGGCCCTGGGGCGAGAGCACCCCGGCCTGGGAGAGGGCGACGGTCATCTCCGGCGCGGCCATGACGTGCACACCCCCGGCGAGCGCGGTGTCGCACTCGCCCGAGCGCAGGCTCTGCATCGCGAGGTGGACCGTCACCAGGGAGGAGGAGCACCCGGTGTCGACGGCGAGGGAGGGGCCCCGCAGGCCCAGGAGGTACGACAGGCGTCCGGCCGCCGCGCAGAAGAGGTTGCCGGTCGCCAGGTGCCCGTCGATCCGGGCCGGGTCGGCGGTCTGCAGCAGCTTGTAGTCGTCGATGCCGATGCCGATGAACACGCCGGTCTGCGTGCCCTGCAGGGCCGTCGGTGCCTGCCCCGTGTGTTCGAGGGCTTCCCAGGCGACCTCCAGCAGCAGCCGGTGCTGCGGGTCGAGGGTCTCGGCCTCGCGCGGCGGTATGCCGAAGAACTCGGCGTCGAAGGTGTCGACGCGGTCGAGGAAACCGCCGCGCGTGGTGCGCACGGAGCCGGGCCGCCGCGCCTCCGGGTCGTGCAGCCGGCCGGCGTCCCACCGGTCCGCGGGCACGGTGGAGGTGGCGTCCGTACCGGACCTGAGGAGCTCCCAGAACGTCTCGGGGTCGTCGGCACCGCCGGGGAAGCGGCAGCCCATGCCCACCACCGCGATGGGTTCGGAGGCCGGGGAGGCGGCGCCGCGCTGCTGCCGCAGGCGCTCTTCCAGCAGGGCCCGCTGTGGCGCGGGGAGTGCCGCGATGCGGTCGGTGATGTTACTCATTCGTCCCGTCCCCTTCGGGCTCGTTAGCGATGGTGAGCTGGTCCAGACAGCGCGCCGCCTCGTCGGCGGAGAGCCGCTCGACCTCCGCCATGAGGTCCTCGACGGTGGTGACGTCGGTCTCCTCGGTTCCGCCGGTCCCCTCGGCCGCTGCCGGGCCGCCCGTGACGAGTGCCAGTTCGTCGAGCAGGTGCGCGGCGAGCGTGGCGCAGGTCGGGTGGTCGAAGGGCAGCGTCCCGGGCACGGTGAGCCGGTCGCCCAGCTCCTCGCGGAGGCGGGAGACGAGTTTCAGGTTCATCAGCGAGTCCATGCCCAGCTGGAAGAAGCCGGTGTCGGGGTCCACCGCGTGGCCCGCGGGGAAGCCCGCGATGTCGGCGACCTGGGCGGCCAGGTGGGCGACCAGGTGCTCGGCGCGGTCCCCGGGGTCGAGCGCGGCCAGCCGGTCGGCCAGCCGGGCGGGCGCGGGGGTGTCCGGGGCAGCCGCCCCGTCCTGCGCGACCGCGGGGGTGTCCGGGGCAGCCGCCGTGTGTCCGGTGCTGCCCGGCCCTGCCGGGGGCTGCACCAGGGCGAGCAGCCCGCGGTTGGCCGTGGCGGGCAGCCAGTCGTGGTACGCCGCCCAGTCGACCGCGTACACGCCCACCTGGGCCGCCGGGCGTTCCAGGATCCGGTCGAGCAGTCCGGCGCCCTGGTCCCGGCGGATGGTTCGCGCTCCGCGCTCGCTCCACCGGTAACCTGCCGCAGCCGCCGAGTCGGTCATGCCGACGCCCTCCCACGGCCCCCAGTCGACGCTGGTGGCCGGCAGGCCCAGGGACCTGCGGTGGTGCGCCAGGCTGTCCAGGGCCGCGTTGGCCGCCGCGTAGGTGCCCTGGCCGGGCGATCCGAGGAGCCCGACGAACGAGGAGAACAGCAGGAAGAAGTCGAGGGGCAGCTCCCGGGTGCTCACGTCCAGGTGGTGGGCGCCGAGCACCTTGGGCGCGAGCACGGACCGGCAACGGTCCCAGTCCTGCTGGAGCAGTGTGCCGTCGTCCAGGACCCCCGCGGCGTGTACGACACCACGCAGTGCGGGGCGCTGCCGCCCGAAGCCGCCCACCACGCGCGCTACGTCGTCGGGGCGGGTGACGTCACCCTGCCAGACGTCCACGGTGGCGCCGGACGACCTGAGGTCGGCGAGTGCGGCGAGCGCGTCCGCGCCGGGAGCGCCGCGGCCCATCAGCACCAGGTGCCGGGCCCCCGCGGCGACCAGCCAGCGGGCGACGACGAGCCCGAGGCCGCCGAGGCCGCCGGTGATCAGGTATCCGCCGTCCGGCCGCACCCCGGCCGGCCGGTCCGCCCCGCCCGCCGTCTCGTACGGCGCGACCCGCAGCACCCTGCGGTGTCCGCCGCGGAACGCCACCTGGTCCTCTCCGTCCCCGGCGAGGAGTTCGCGCACCAGCGCGTCGGCCGCCTGCCCGGTGTCGGAGTCCGGCGCCGGGTCGAGGTCCACGAGTCCGCCCCACACCTCGGGGTGTTCGAGCGCGACGACCCGGCCGAGCCCCCACAGCGCCCCCTGCGCGACACGCGTCGCGGCGGCCCGCTCGCCCGCGGGCTGTGCGCCGGACGTGACGAGCCACAGCCGCGCGGCGGACCGTGTGGTCCCCGAGGCGAGGACGCGCACCGTGTCCAGGGCCGGACGCAGGCAGCGTTCCAGCGCCTCCTCCACTCCCGGCCCGGCGGCGTCGCCGGCCAGCAGCAGGACCCCCCGGCAGGGCAGGGCCGATGTCTCCAGCGCACGCCGCAGCGCTGCCGGCTCCTCGCCGGACGCGGCCGGAAGGGGCACGAAGGTGCAGGCCTGTCCGGCCGAGTGGAGGGCCCGCGCCACGGCGAGGGCGAGCCGGTCCTCCGGGTCGTCGGCGAGCACGATCCACGTGCCGGGTCCCTCCGCCCCGGCGGGAGCGGCGGAGGTGAGGGGCTTGTCGTGCCAGACGACCTCGTGCAGCCACGCCGGTCCGTCCTCGGCCGTCTCCGGAGCGAGCCGCCCGAGGATCTTCGGAAGCAGCCCGGTCTCCTCGGGCGACAGTCCGCCCAGGCGGGCGATCTCGTCGGCGACCCGCGACACCTCACCGCGCGCCAGCAGGTCCAGCAGGGTGGAGGCGCCGGGGTCCCGTGTGATCAGCGGTGCCGCGTCGAGCCAGTACCGCTGCCGCTGCCACGGGTGGTCCGGCGTGGTCACCAGCCGGCCCGGGCGGGACCGCAGGGCCGTCCAGTCGAGGGAGTGTCCATGGGCCCACAGAGCACAGGCCGTCTCCCGGAGCGCCCGCTGCTCACCCGCCTTGCGGTGCAGGGTCCCGACGACGAGGGCCTCGTGCCCGGCCTGTTCCAGGCACTGGGTGGCCGGGGCCAGCAGTACGGGGTGCGGCCCGAGTTCCACGAACGAGCGGTGTCCTGCGGCGGCGAGCGCCTCGACGGCCACGGAGAACCGGACGGGCTCGGTGAGGGTGCGCACCCAGTACGCGGAGTCGAAGTGCTCCCCCGGACGGAACCCGGCGTCGATGGTGGAGAACACCGGGACGTCCCCCGCCTGCGGCCGGACGTCCGCCAGCAGCCGGCCCAGCTCCTCCTGGTACTCGCGCATCAGGGGACTGTGCGAGGGATAGCCGACGCGCAGCATGCGCCGGAAGACGGCGGGGTCGAGAGCGTCGAGCAGTTCCTCCAGGGCCGTGGTCTCACCGCTGACGAGCGTCGTGCGGGGGCCGTTGACGGCGGCGACGCACACCTCGCCGGACCGGCCCGCCACCAGGCGCGCCGCCTCCTCGGCGCCGAGGCCCACCGCGGCCATGCGGCCCCGGCCGGTGGCCTGCTGCAGGGTGCGGCCGCGGTGGAGCGCGACGAGGAGGGCGTCCTCCAGGGTGAGGACCCCGGCGCTGTGGGCGGCCGCGATCTCACCGGCGCTGTGCCCGACGACCGCGGAGGGCCGGATGCCCCAGGACCGCAGCAGTGCCGCGAGACCGGCCTGGACGGCGAACAGAGCGGGCTGGGTGATCTCCGTCTCGTCGATGCGCGACGAGGCCTCGGCCGCCCGGAGTTCGGCGACCAGCGACCAGCCCGCCCGCTCGGCGAGCCATTGGTCGCACCGCTCGATGACGTCCCGGAAGACGGGTTCGCGATCGAACAGCTCACACCCCATACGGGCGGCCTGGGCGCCCTGGCCGGAGAAGAGGAACACCGGGTCCTGCGCCCTTGGCGCCGCCCTGCCGGCCGCACAGCCGTCGGCGGCGCGGCCCGCGGCCAGCTCGCGCAGCTGCTCGGCGAGTTCCTCACGCGAGGTGAAGACCGCCGCCGCGCGGTGCTCGTGGTGATCGCGGCCGAACGCCGCGGTGTGGCACAGGTCGTCGAGATCGATGTGCGCCGGGCCGGTCAGCAACGGCGCGGTGTCGCGCGCGAGTTGGCGCAGTGCCGGCAGGGAGTGGGCACTGAGCGGCAGGACGCGTGCGCGGTGGTCGTCGGCAGCGGGTTCGGCGATCTCCTCCACCGCCGCGGGCAGTTCGACCAGTCGCAGGTCCGCCGGCTGGACGGGACGCCAGACGACGTCGCGACCCGAGCGGTACAGCTCGCCGAGGGTGCTCAGCATGACCTCGCGGGCGTCCGCACCGCGGCGCTGGGAGTGCAGGACGCGGGCCGGTACGCCGTGGTCCCGGGCGACGGCCTCCACCGAACTGGTCAGCACGGGGTGCGGGCTGACCTCCAGGAAGTGGTCGTACCCGGCGTCGAGGAGCCGCTGGACCGCCGGCGCGAACAGGACGGGCCGGCGCAGGTTGTGCACCCAGTAGGAGGCGTCGAGTTCGGTGCCGTCGACGAAGTCGCCGGTGACCGAGGAGACGACGGGGACCGCGGCCTGCGTGGCGCGGACGCCGGACAGGGCCGCACGCAGTTCGGGCAGCAGCGGGTCGCACTGCCCGCTGTGCGAGGCGACGGCCATGTTCACGCGGCGGCACCGCACTCCGCGCCCGCTCAGCTCGGCCAGACAGGCGTCGAGGGCCATGGCGTCCCCGGACAGGACGGAGCTGCGCGTGCTGTTGGCGCCCGCGGCGAACACGCCCGGGTGGCCGGCGAGCAGCTCCTCCACCTCGGCGAACGGAAGGTCGACCACGGCCACGGCGCCGCTGCCCTCGATCCGGGCCATGAGGCGGCTGCGTTCGCAGACGATCCGCACCGCGTCGGCGAGGCCGAGCGCGCCCGCGACGTGGGCCGCCGCCACCTCGCCCAGGCTGTGGCCGACGACGCCGTCCGGTTCGATGCCCCAGGACCGCCACAGTGCGGCGAGGGCCACTTGGACGGCGAAGACGGTGGGTTGCATCACCGTCGTCTCGTCCAGCCGGGACACTTCGGCGGCCCGGCCCAGCTCGTCGACGACGGAAATACCGCTGTGGGCGTGGATCAGCCGGTCGCACTCCAGCAGCGCCGAGCGGAAGACGGGCTCGGTGTGCAGCAGGTCGCGGCCCATGCCGCACCACTGTGCGCCCTGCCCGGAGAACACGAAGGCCAGGCGGGGCGGGGTGGCGGGACGGTGGGCGCCGTCGGTGGCGATGGCGTCCAGCGCGTCGCGCAGTCCGTCCCCGCTGCGGACCGTCACCGCCGCCCGGCAGGGGTGGCTGCTGAGCCGCAGCGCGGCGGTGGCGCACCAGTCCGCGACGGGGTGCTCCGGCGTCCGCGCCACCGCGTCGCGCAGTGCCGCCGCGGTCTCCCGCAGCGCTTCGGGGGTCGGCGCGGACAGCGGCAGGAGCTGGGCCGGGGTGACGGGTGGTCCCTCTACGACCACATGGCAGTTGGTGCCTCCGAAGCCGAAGGAACTGACCCCCGCGAGCAGGCGGTCGCCGTCGGCGGGCCACGCGGTCAGCGCGGTCGGCACGGCCAGACGCAGTTCGTCGAAGGCGATGTCGGGGTTCGGCTCGTCGTGGTGGAGGGTCGGCGGTACGGCGCGGTGGCGCATCGCCAGGGCCACCTTCACGAGCCCGGCGATGCCGGCCGCCGCCTCCAGGTGACCGATGTTGGTCTTCACGGATCCGATCAGCAGGGGCGACTCGGCCGGCCGCCCCACGCCGAGGACGGTACCGAGCGCGTGTGCCTCGATCGGGTCGCCGAGCGCGGTTCCGGTGCCGTGCGCTTCGACGTACTGGACGTCGTGGACGTCGAGTCCGGCCTGCTGGTAGGCCGCGCGCAGCATGGCCTCCTGGGCCGTCGGGCTGGGCGCGGTGAGGCCGTTGCTGGCGCCGTCGTTGTTGACCGCGCTGCCCCTGATCAGGCAGTGGATGCGGTCCCCGTCGGCCAGCGCGGCCGAGAGCGGCTTCAGCACCACGATGCCGCCGCCCTCGCCGCGGACGTACCCGTCGGCGGTGGCGGCGAACGCCGCGGACCGCCCGCGCGGACTCATCGCTCCCAGCTTCGACATCGCCGCGCTGCTCTCCGGCGCGAGTACCAGGTTCACGCCCCCGGCGAGGGCCAGCGTGCTCTCACCGGAGCGCAGGCTCTGGCAGGCCAGGTGGACGGCGACGAGGGAGGAGGAGCAGGCCGTGTTGACGCCGATGCTGGGGCCCTGCAGGCCCAGGGCGTAGGAGATGCGGGCGGGCACGATGCTCGGCTCCTGCCCGGTGGCCGTGTGCTGCTGGATGCCCTGCAGGTCGCGTCCGGCGAGCCGGGTGTAATCGCTCCACAAGGTGCCGAGAAAGACACCGGTGCGGCTGGCGTGCAGCGAGGAGGCCGGTATTCCGGCGTCCTGCAGGGAGGTCCAGGCGAGTTCGAGGGCGATCCGCTGCTGGGGGTCCATTTGGGCGGCTTCTCGCGGGGATATCCCGAAGAACTGCGGATCGAATTTGTCCACGTCGAAAAGGAAACCGCCCCGGCGGGTGCTCATTTTTCCGGGCGTGGACGGGTCCGTGTCATAGAGCGCGGCGGCGTCCCAGCGTTCCGCGGGTACGTCGCCGACGGCGTCGGTTCCGGACCGCAGCAGGTTCCAGTACGCGTCGAGACCGGGGGCGCCGGGCAGCCGGCAGGCCATTCCGACGACGGCGATGGGCTCGCCGGAAGGCGCCGCACTGGCCGTTTCGTGCGCCGCCGCGGGGGGCGCCGCCGGTTCCGCGGGGGCGGCGAGGGCGCCGGCCAGGCGGGAAACGGTCGGAAAGTGCCAGGCGATGGTGGGGGAGAGCGACCTGCCGAGCTGAAGGCCCAGCTGCGCGGTCAGGGCGGTCATGCCGGCGGAGTCGATGCCCAGGTCCCGGAACTGGACATCCAGGCCGACATCGCGGGCCGACACCCCCGACGCGTCCGCGATTCTGAGCTTGAGCCAGTCGGCAATGTCGTCGGCAGTCTTCATTTTCGCATCCCCTGTTTTGTCACGAAAAGACCCCACGCCGACGAGCTTTTCAAAGCCGCCGGCCAAGATCAACTCATTTTTAGCTGAACGAAATGATGCTCGTCAACCCCGGATTACATGTAATATACATCTATGAATCTGGAGGGAATTACCACTTTTTAGGGTCAGGTCGATCTGAAGTCGCCGCGAAGTAAACGCGGCAGAAACGCGAGGAGGAGTCGCCGGGCTGCGCCGGGCAGTCAGGCGCCGCCGGACGGCGATCCGTTCCCGGGCGGTTCGAGCCTGGGGAGGAAGCGGTGCGCGTCGAGGGACTCCAGGGCCTTGGCCATCGTGCGCACGTGAATCTCCTTCTCCTGACGCTCGAACATCAGCGACAGCGCGTCCCGCAGGGCACGTGTCTCACCCACGAGCGCCTGAGCGGCGCGCAGCGCCGTGTACGTCCCCGTCGTCTGCGTCGGGTTGAGCTCGCTCAGTCGCTTCAGAATCGCCAGATAGGCATCGACGACCCGGCTTTCGGCCTCGGTGAGGGCCGGGATCTTGGGAGACTCGGGGAACATCAAGGACGCGACCGCCTGTCTGTACTCGTCTTCTGGTCATGCGGCCTCACCGGTCCCGGGCGCTGGAGCACCGCCGCGCCCGGGACCGGCCGGACCCTACTGCGTCACGGGGTTCAGTGTGCGTTGCGCGGAGTGATCACGTGGTCCACGATCCCGTATTCCAGGGCCTGTTCGGCCGTGAGGATCTTGTCGCGCTCGATGTCCTCACGGATCTTCTCGATCGGCTGGCTGGAGTGCTCGGCCAGCATCTCCTCCATCTGCCCACGCATCCGGAGAACCTCGTTGGCGGCGATCTCCAGGTCGGAGATCTGGCCGCGGCCGGTCTCGCTGTAGGGCTGGTGGATCAGCACGCGGGCGTTGGGCAGCGCCATGCGCTTGCCGGGCGTGCCGGCGGCCAGCAGGACGGCGGCGGCGGAGGCCGCCTGGCCCATGCAGACCGTCTGGATGTCCGGCTTGACGTACTGCATGGTGTCGTAGATCGCGGTCAGGGCCGTGAGGGAACCGCCGGGGCTGTTGATGTAGAGGGAGATGTCCCGGTCCGGGTCCATCGACTCCAGGCAGATCAGCTGCGACATGAGGTCGTTCGCCGAGGTGTCGTCGATATCCGCGCCCAGGAAGATGATGCGCTCCTCGAAGAGCTTGGCGTACGGGTCGTACTCGCGGACGCCGTGCGCACTGCGCTCGACGAAGCGCGGAACCACGTAACGCGCCTCGGGGCGGGGCAGTCGGGCGGACGGGTCGAAGACGTTCCGGGAAGTCACGATGCAGTCCTATCCAATGAGTTGTCGGCGGAAAGAAGGTGCGGAGAAAGGTGCCTTGCGGTCACGTGCGCCTGCGCGAAGGGCGTTCGCGGCGCCGTGAGTCTCTCGGGTGTCCGGCCGGCGCCGGGCAGGCGGCCGATGAGGGCCGGGATCACGTGGCGGTGGGAAGGGGTGCCGCGCCGGGCGGGACCGGGGCGCCCGCCCACTGTGCGACGGCCGAGTCGATGACGCGCGCCACGTCCTCCAGCCGGCCGGCGTCCATCATCGTGTAGTGGGTCCCCGCCGCCCAGGCGACGGACACGGGCCGGCCCACCACCTCGGACCAGCCCAGACAGTCCGGCGCCGCGTTCCAGCCGGTCTCGTCCCGTGCCCTGATGACCAGCAACGGCGCCGCACAGGGCGCCGCCTGCCAGCCCTCGTCGAAGATCCCCTGGTGCCAGCGGTACACCTCCCAGAAGGGGCGCAGGTCCCCACCGGTCAGCCCCGGCGTGGCGCTCGCCACCGAGATCAGCGCGGCCGCATGCTCGAGGAGGCCGTCCAGCGAGGACGAGCCCGCGCCGGACACGTCCACCCCGAAGAGCCCGCCCACCTCATGGGCGAGATCGGTCGTCCGGGTCTCCAGCACCTCGTGGGTCGCGCTGTCCAGCAGGACGACACCCGCCGCGGCGCGGCCCCTCTCCTCGGCGAGGCGCGCCATCTCCACGGCCACCGGACCGCTGAAGGACCACCCCACGAACACGGGCGTCGCGCCGCTCCCGCTCTCCAGGAACTCCGTCAGATACGCGTCCGCGATGCCGTCGATGGAGCGCGGGCGCGTGGGGTCGATCCCCGTGGAGTGGAAGGCGTAGACGGAGCAGTCCGACCTCAGGTGGGGCTGCAGCGCACGGAAGGACGCGGCCGATCCGCTCGCGGGGTGGATGAAGACCAGGGCGTGTGTCCCGCCCGACGACTTCAAGCAGATCAGGTTGCCGCCCACTGCACAGAGCTCCTTGTCGATCACACCTGCACCCGGAATAAATGTACAGGACGTACAGAACTATGATCGCAAGCATGGCTTACGAGGTTCCGGTGACGCAAGCGCGAGCCGAGCTCGCGGAACTGATCAACCGTGTGGTGTACGGCCGCGAGCGCGTGTTCATCACGCGCCACGGCAAACCGCTCGTCGCCCTCGTGGCAGCAGACGAGTTGGAGCGACTGGACGAGTCCGCGCAGCAGTCGCAGGAACCGGAGGAGCGGGTGATCGGAACCGTGTCCATCGTGTCCGAGAGCGCGTCCTCCGACAGGAACCAGGGCCGCTACGGCCTCGTCGCCGAATACGGCAACCCGTACCCGTACGGCTCCGACCGGCCCTGAGGACCAACGCGCCTTGGGCGCACGGCCGTTGATGGCCGGGCCGGAATGGCCCTCGCCCTCGCCCTGTCGCGTGAACCAGAACACGCCACTTCGGTCGTTGCGCGTTGCGCCTGCAACTCGGGGTGCGAGAAGATGTCCGACGCACTGCGGGCTCCGGACATCTCAGGGCGGCAACGGCGATTGAGCAGTCCCAGCGCACGCAGAACCAGGACCGCCGCTCGTACGACACCGGCGCCTCCGCCGACGTGCAGACCAGCCCGTCCGGGATCAACGGTCAGCCGGAGTGCGTGCTGACCGACCGCGACCGTGCGGTCAAGGCCGCGATGGCCGACTTCCAGGCCGACGGTGTCTCGGACGAGTACCACGGCAAGGACGTCCGGTGGCACAAGGCCGCGGCCGAGGTGCGCGAGATCATCCGTCTGGTCCGCACCGCGCTGGAGCAGAACGACGGCACCGCACAGGCCACCCTCGCAAAAGCGAAGGCAGCGGTCGACAACATCGGCTGACCCGCGGACGGCGGTGTCCCTCTGGCGTGAGGATTCAGTAGCCTGCGCGCCGTGGCTGACATATTCGAGCTGATGCTTGCGCTGGACTTGCGTGACGAGTTGTCGGCGGCGGACCTCACGGAGCTGCGATGGCACCTCGGAACCGGCCCCCAGCCGGACACACTCCGTATCGTCCCCGAATTTCCGGTCGTGGTAGAGGAGGAAGACGGAGAGTTCGTCATCGAGGACCATCCCGAGCCCCTTCTGGGCCAGCACGGTGCCGGCTACAAGGTTGAGGGGGCACTCGTCTCCGTGCTGGTGCGTCGGCAGGACACGGGGCAGGAGGGCTGGGCGCTGACCAGCCGACAGGAAATACATCCGGACGATTTCGAGCGCACTGGTGAACTCCTCAGCTGGCTCGCGGCCAAGGCCGGTGAGCGGCACCGAGGCTCCGGCGGCGACGTCCATCTGGGCTGGATCCGGTTCCACGAGGAGTGCCGGCCCGTGCCGTTGGTAGTGCGTGACGGCGCAGCAGTCTGGCCGTCGTAGGTCTGTGGCTGGTCGCGGTCCACACAACCGGGTGAGGACTGGTTCGGCAGGTCGTCTGCCATCCGCAAGGCGAGAAGATGTTCGATGAGCTCCCGACTGTCCAGCGAACCGGATTTGAGTGATGTCAGCCCAGGATTACGACAGTCAGCTTCTTGAGTCCGTGGCGGTGCGGCGTCGGCGGTTGCGTGATGCCGTGTTGTTCGGGGCGCAGCGACAGCGGCGGACCGTTGACGAGAGGCTGGGGAAGGCGTTCGCGGGGGTGGTGATCGCCGCGGTGGTGTGTGCGGGGTGCGTGGGGTGGTCCTTCGTCGCGCACCGCGTGATCGGGAAGGCTCCGTACGGGACCCCGGCACCCGTGTCCACGCCCTCCCGACAGCCCACCTCTCCACCGAAGCCTGCGAATTCGGCCCGATGATAGGTTCGAACGCGTGATATCCCGGGGGACTGTGAGCCGTACGGCACTGAGTCGAGTCACATTGGTCGGTGAGCGGCGTCGGGTGACCACTCCGGCCCACTACGAACCACCGTCTATCCCGGTCTCTCTCACTCTCGGCCCGGACGCCGTGGCCGACCTCGGCATCAGCCATGCCCGCAACGCCCTGCCGGACAACCTCCCGACCCAACTCGGCCCTGCCGCTCGCCCCGCCCTGCACTACGCGTTTGGCGACGGCACCGACCCCGCCGCCTGGCAACGCCTGCGACACATCAACGAACACCTGAAAGGTGGAAGCGGGGGAGCTGCCCAACCGTCCTGACAGTCGCAGCCCCATCGGCCCCAGCGGCCCACCTCCACCGCATTCCTGCGGTCGAGCACTACATCCGCCGGTGCCCAGCACTGTTACCGCAGGGTGTACTCACACATGTGCTTGCCGTCGGCGCCACCCGGGTCCTCTGCGACCTTCTTACCATCGACGGTGATCGAGCAAGGAGGAGCGGCGAACCGGCCGTTGGGCAGCATCGCAGTTCCCGGCACGAGGTGCACGGTAATCCCGACCTTGCGTTCCGTGCTGTTCAAGGTGATTTAGCGCGACTTCCTCCACGGCAGCGTGGCTTGCTCGGAGCGGTTGGTGTCGAGGTTGTAGTAGATGCTGGACTTGCCCTTGCCGCCGACTTCGAAGGACAACCTGGTACGTCCTGTGCTGGCCATAGGAGGCTGGCTTCGCCGACGACGACTGGACCAACGACCAGCACAAGGCCGACGAGCACAACGCCCTCATGCATGGCGTGGCTGAAGCCGTCGTGGGCTTTCAGAAGGCGGAGCACAACGCGGCGGTCAGGATCGGTGCCATCAGCCCGGCGATGTGCCGCCCCGTCGGCGACGAGGCGGCACGTACGGCGTCAGCGTCGAAACGCTCGGCCGACCAAGATCTTCTCCCAGATTTCTCCCGAACGATCTCCAGGCCCCTGACCTGGTACTACAGCGTCGGGGTGGCGGAATTTGAACCCACGGCCTCTTCCTCCCGAACGCGATTTCGGGGGGTAGTTGACCTTGTGGGCGAGTGATTGGCCAGGTCCAACGGCCCGTGTTCCGTCCGTGGTTGTCCGCGGCGGTGCGGTGCGGGCTGTTGCTTTCGGCCCCCGTGGGAGCTTCCTGGAACGGCCGTGAGGCGCCCGCCATCGGTCGCGTAGCGTCGCCGTGTGCTGGCATTCTTCGACCTGGATGACGCCCTGATCGACCGACGGGGGCCTGGAGGACTGGGCCCGTGGCTTCGCGCGACCGCGGCGACTGCCTGGGGGATCGGAGTCCGTCATCTGTGAAGCGAGTACGTCGACGGCGTCGCGCGGTCGGTGCGCTGCCTCCCGGGGGTGCGGGAAGGACTCGAAGCGCTGTGCGGTGCGCGGTGGACGCTCGGCATCGCGACGAACGGAGCCGGGGACATCCAACGGGCCAATCTCGCCGCGAGGGGGCTTGCGCCGCACTTCGACGGCATCTGTGTCTCGGAGGAGATCGTAGCCAGGAAACCGGCGTACGAGCACTTGGAGGCTACCGCCGCGCTGTGCGGCGTCCGGCTCAGCGCCGGAGGGGGATGGTCGGGGACAACGCTGAGACGTATATAGGAGGGGGCGCGCGGCGGGGCTTCGTACGGCGTGGGTGGCCCATGGCCGTACATGGACCCCGTGAGCCCGATGCCGTGGTGCGGGGTGTCGCGGAGGCCATCAAGATGATGCGGGCGGCGGCAGGCCATTTAGCCTGATCGGGCCCTGCGCCGAGGCCTCGTACGGGGCACCTCCCACCCGCTGCGGTACGCCGCGCCTTCTCCCGGGAACCTCTCCGCTGCACCTGACCGACGGAGATAGGAGATCCCATGTCTCAGGAGGCTGCCGAGGCGGTCGATCCGAAAACCGATGCGGACGAAGAGGCACTGGAACGTGCCATCGCAGCGGGCCGGTCCGGCGCTCCCCCCGGTGGGACGGACAATTCGAGCCCGCAAAACGCTCTGACCCGGTCCGACGGAAGCCCGGCTGCCCGCAGGCAGCCGAGCGGCGAGTAGGAGGCGCGCCGTGGCGCTGAGGTTCAAGAACAATTACGAGCGCGAAATCTGGGCGATGGTCGAGCGCTACCAGCCCAACTGCTCGGCCAGCAGCAACTGGCTGAAGGAGGGTTGGTGGCGGATCGGCCCCGGGGAGAACGCCGTCGTCTACGGCGGTGACGCACAAGCCGTCAACCCGATCTGGTACTGCTACGCCTACGCGGGCGACGGCACCGAGTGGCGGGACAAATACCAGGAGACGGTCCCGCGCAGTGTCTTCGAGTGGTGTTCGAACGTCTCGGACTCGAGCTCGCGGACGATCCTCATGCTGGAGTTCACCGTGACCGCCCCGGACTTCACGTTCAACTTCAACCCGTAGCCAGCGGACCCGGGCGACCGACCGATCCGGGCCGTCCGCCTCGCCCCAGGCGGGGCGGGCGGACGGACGGTCTAGTCAGGCTCGCCGTCCGGGGTGCATGCAGGCGTTCGAGCGCGTCGGAGATGCTCAAGGACGTGCCCCTGAGGTCATTCCATCGGCTCATGACCGTGGCCGATGCTCCGCCAGATCGACAGGAAGCCCAGCCTCTCTCAGGGCGCCGGCCGCCTCGCCTGTTTCGGGGCCCCAGCGCCACGACCGCGCGGCCACCTTCGTAGGCCGTCTCTCCGAGGTAGCTGGTAGTTCGGCCCTGCGCGATGTCGAGTAGCTCCGCCTCTACTCCGTAGTCCCTGCGAGGGCGTACGAGACCGCGGCGAGGACACGGCTCGCCTTCTCGTAGCTGCTGTACGACAGCTTCAGCGCGGTCACTCACAACAGGAAGGGCCTGACCCGCTCATGCGAGTCAGGCCCTTGACCTGGTATTCACTGTCGGGGTGGCGGGATTTGAACCCACGACCTCTTCGTCCCGAAGCAACTTAGGCCGGCGCTCTGCCTTGGGTTGGTTGTTCCTCACCTGCGCCGATGGTCCGTACGCGTCCGTGCTCGTCCGCCGGTATGCGTTGGCGTTGTCACGCAGTTAGACACTCATGCAGGGGCCAGGCGCTTAGAAGATGCCGGCAAGCGGCGATCGGCCGATCCGACGGCAGTCCGCCGACTCCGCCTCGGGCTGCTGAGCGCCGCTGCCGTCCGCCGTCGTTGCCGTCAGTGTTGCCCTCACAGCAGGGACGCTCACCACTTGCCTTCGCCGCCTGCGACTGCCGCGATGCGCCGTTGGTCGCCGGCTTGGGGAGGGGAACGACGTTGATCATCCGTGGAGCACTCTGTCTGTTCATGCTGCTCGCGGTCAGCGCCTGCATGGCGGTGGCATGCGGTTACCGCAGTCGACGTGTGGATCTGGGACTGGGCAGACGCTGTGCGCAGGTCATACGGAAAGACCTGGAGAAGCCTTACCACCATGCGGATCTACTTCGGGATCGCGGGCGTTCTCCTCCTGGCAGGAGCGTTGCGCACCCTGGTGAGCTGACCGCGGCCCGACTCAGAATCCCTTCAGATGCCAAAGGCCCCGGACCAAGATCGGTCCAAGGCTTCTTCCCTGGTGCCCCCGGCGGGATTCGAACCTGTGACACGCGCTTTAGGAGTTCGATCACAGGATCCCTGCGGGCCTGCTCGCATTCTGACGGGCGCCGGTGAGACTTGGCCGAACTGCCCAGATCCGCGAACGTCCGTGCTCGTTGGTGTCGGGCATGGATGTCACCCGCTGAACTAGGCCAGTCCAGGCTTATCCATGGCTGTACCAGTGTCGGAGAACCAATCGGGTCC
Source organism: Streptomyces sp. NPDC037288 (assembly GCF_055603265.1). Classification (NCBI taxonomy): domain Bacteria; kingdom Bacillati; phylum Actinomycetota; class Actinomycetes; order Kitasatosporales; family Streptomycetaceae; genus Streptomyces; species Streptomyces sp. NPDC037288. The sequence continues at coordinate 64,901 of NZ_JBVJVY010000026.1, read as the reverse complement.
AACATTATCGCGTCATCAAATGGCGAAAGAACCCATCGAGCAGTGCCCCGTCCCGCCAGGCCCGTCTAGGCCGATGCAGCTCACGGGCTTCCGGGGAATGACCGAAACCCTACGTCCCACTCAACAAATCGTTCGAGACTGTCTATGTCGGTTCCTTAGAGTTCATGACCATGACATTACTCGCGAGAGGACGCATAGCTACCGCTGTCGGGGCACTCCTGCTGACGCTGGGAGCCGCACCGGTCGCGCACGCCGCCGGGACTGCCCTGGTCGAAGGTCATCGGGCAGTACCGGGAACGCAGGTCATCGAGTGGGGCAAGACAAAGGACGGTAAGCCGTACCACTTCACCTACCGCGCCGGTCAGCCGAAGCCGCGCACGATCGCAGCGGCTGCCCACTGCTCGATCTACATCTCCGATGTCAAGTTCCACGGGGCCGGCGCAGGCGCCTGGTTCCAGTGGGAGACGTCCCAAATATGCAGCGGGAACTACGGCTGGCAGTACATCCGGACCCAGATGTGGCGCAGCTCCTGGAGCGGCCCGCGTGGCTACACACCCTGGCACCAGTCGCCGAAGACCACAAAAAGCAGTGTCGACTACGGGTGGTCGGCCGACTGCAACGATGGCGGCGGCACCTACACGTACTATCCCGTTATGAAGGGTGTGGCCAGCTTCGGGTCCAGCCCTACAACTCGGTCGGACAACGACCTGCGCAAGAACTGCGGTACGTATCGGCCCTAGGAGGAGCCATGCCCGACGTGCCCCGGAAGTACTCCCCCGAAGGAACACCGCTCGCCCCGCTGTCGGACTGGCAGCACGTGCCGAGCGTCGACCACACGGCGGACACGCCGGTGGTAGTGCGGTGGTGGCGGCACCTGAGGGACGTGATGCCGTGGCCACGTCGGGCACATCGCCTGACGCACTGACTACCGCAGAACTTCCAGGCCCCCGTCAGCCACGACGGGGGCCTTCGCCGACCAGGACCAACTACTCCGTACATCACGTTAACGACGGGGGGCGGTGACGGCCCCACCACCGCAAACTGCGACATGCGGCGCCCGCCCGCGCGGCCGGCGGAGTCTCAATGACTGAGTCAAGGCGACGGGCGCCGACCGACAGTGAGGACGGCGCCCGTTCGAGACCGGGGCTTTGAGGTCTGTGCTCATCCTTGTCAGGTCGATCAGTGGGAGCCAGCGACAGCCGTCAATCGGCTGGACTCCTCGGCTGATGGTTCGCTGCGGTTCGGTGCTGACCGCTACACGGTGAAGGACGCCGTGACGGACTGGCTGGCGTACGGCCTGGCGGGCCTCGACCCCAGCACCGTCGAGACCGTGACGCTCCTGAGTCAGAAGCACGTGATCCCCTCGCTCGGCGCCCGCAAGCTGCGCGAGCTGAGCGCCGAGGACGTAGATCGCTGGCTGGCCACCAAAGCGAAGACGCTCAGCACGCGCACGCTCCAGGGAATCCACTCCTGCCTCAACCGCGCGGTCAAGCGGGCCATGGCGCGGGACAAGGTGAAGCGCAATGTCGTCGAGCTGTGCTCGGTGCTCCAGGGGCGGGCCGGGCGCCCGTCCAAGGCGCTCACCTTCGCCCAGGCCGAGGCCGTACTCAAGGGCGCCGAGGGGACCTCGATGTACGCCTACATCGTCGTCGCCCTGCTGACCGGGGCCCGTACTGAAGAACCGCGGGCGCTCACCTGGGACCACGTGTTCCTGAAAGGCCGACCGGACCTCGACCCGCCGCAGCCCCCGCACATCGCTGTCTGGCGGTCGGTCCGGCGAAGCCGCGACACGAAGACCCGGAAGTCCCGGCGCACGCTCGCTCTGCCGGCGTGCTGCGTCGAAGCCCTCTGGCAGCAGTTCGAAGATCAGGGATGGGATCGGCTCGCAGCTGATGACGAGTGGGAGGAACACGGCCTGGTCTTCTCGTCGGCCGTGGGCAAGCCGCTCGACGCTGCCAACGTCCGCCGCGCCTTCCGCCAGGCACTCAAGGGCATCGACGGGATCAACGCCGACGAGTGGACGGGATCTTCGGCACTGATCCACAGCGGCCGTAAGCGCGCGGGAATCACTCAGAAATCGATAGTCACGCACTTAGACACGCAGCAAAGCCAGAGGGCCCTCACCGAATCGGTAAGGGCCCTCTGACCTGCTACTTGGCTGTCGGGGTGGCGGGATTTGAACCCACGACCTCTTCGTCCCGAACGAAGCGCGCTGCCAAGCTGCGCCACACCCCGATGTCGCTGCTCTCGCGGCGACGACGTTTACTTTAGCCCACTGGTGGCTCCAGACGAAATCCGGTTTAGACCCGGCGGCGGACCGGGGTCGGGCGGGTGTGGTCCAGGGCTACGAGGAGGACGGCGAGGGCGTAGGTCCCGAGGCCGAGCAGGAGCGCGTTGGCCAGGGTGCTGCGGTAGCCGTGGGCGGACACGTCCAGGAAGGGATACAGGTAGCGGGAGGCGTCCGAGGGGGCGAGGAACGCCGCTCGGGTCAGGGAGAAGGCCAGGTAGCCCAGGGGGTAGAGGAGCCAGGCGGCCGTCTGGCGGAGGTGCAGCCGGGGTGCGGGAGTGAGCAGCAGCCAGTCCAGCAGGGCCGCGGCCGGCGTCACCGTGTGCAGGACTTGGAGGGTCGCCCACTGGGCGTGCCAGCGCTCCGGGGCCGCCGTCGCGCCGGTCATGGAGAACGGGGGCGTCGTGTGGGCCAGGAGCAGGTGGTAGACGAGCGCCGTGACCAGGGCGTAGAGGAGTGAGGCGCCGGTCACGGCGGAGGGAAGCGGCCGGCGGGCCCGGCCGGACCGGGACGCCGACAGGAGCATGACGACGGCCAGCAGGATGTTGGCCTGGACACTGAAGTAGCTGAGGGTGCGGGCCGGGGTGCCCAGCAGGAGCTCCAGGGCTACGCCGCCTGCCGCCGCCAGGGCGGTCAGCAGGCGGAAGAGCGCGACCATGGGGCGACGCACCGGCGCCACCACGGCCGTGGCCGGGACCGGGGTGGGCAGCAGCAGGGGCGGGCTCGGGACCGCGGGCAGGTCCGGGAGGTCCCTGGGTATCGGGGCGGTCATGCACCTGACGGTAGGAGCGGGGGAGAGGTGGGGCTATTCGGCGTAGTCCGGATGGGTTACGGCGTCCCCGCCCGCCGTGCTTCCGTCCGCCGTGCTTCCGTCCGCCGTACTTCCGCTCCCCCTACTTCCGTCCCCCCTACTTCCGTCCGCCGTACTTCCGCTCCCCCTACTTCCGCTCCCCCTACTTCCGTCCCCCTATTCCAGGCCCCCGTCCTTCCGGCTCCGTCCTTCCGGCCCCCGTACCTCCGGACGCCCCGCACTTCACGCGTTTGTGCTACCGCCCCACCAACGTCAGCAACGTCGCCTCCGGCGGGCACGCGAAGCGGATCGGGGTGTAGCGGTTGGTGCCGCAGCCCGCTGATACGTGGAGGTAGGAGGTGCGGCCGTCCGCCGTGTGGGTGGAGAGGCCCTTCACCCGGTCCGTGTCCAGGTCGCAGTTGGTGACCAGCGCGCCGTAGAAGGGGATGCACACCTGGCCGCCGTGGGTGTGGCCGGCCAGGATCAGGGGGTAGCCGTCCGCCGTGAACGCGTCCAGTGTGCGCAGGTAAGGGGCGTGGACCACGCCGAGCGAGAAGTCGTACGTCCCCGACGGGCCGCCCGCCACCCGGGCGTAGCGGTCGCGCTTGATGTGCGGGTCGTCGAGGCCCGTCAGCTCGATCGAGACGCCCTCGACCTTCAGGACACCCCGCGTGTTCGTCAGGTTCAGCCAGCCTGCCTCGTCGAAGCCGTCGCGCAGGTCCTCCCACGGGTTGTGGATCACGCCGACCGCCGGCGCGTTGCCGTTCAGGCCGTGTCGGCCGCTCGCCTTCTCCAGCAAGTAACGGGCGGGGTTGCGGAGTCTGGGACCGTAGTAGTCGTTGGAGCCGAAGACGTAGGCGCCCGGGAACTCCATCAGGGGGCCGAGGGAGTCCAGGACCTCCGGGATGCCCTCGGGGTCCGAGAGGTTGTCGCCGGTGTTGATCACGAAGTCCGGGCGCAGGCCCGCCAGCGACTGCAGCCACCGCTGCTTCTTGCGCTGGCCGCTCACCATGTGGATGTCGGAGACCTGCAGTACGCGCAGCGGACGCATGCCCGGCGGGAGGACCGGGACCGTCACTCGTCGCAGGCGGAAGGAGCGGGCCTCGAAGCCCGCCGCGTAGGCCAGCCCGGCGGCGCCTGCCGCCATGATTCCCAGGGGTACTCCGTATCGCGCGCGCATACGTCCATCGTGTCAGACCCCGGCGGCACGACGAGACCGGCCGGTTCTCGACCGCCCGACCGGCGTGCCCCCTGGGGCACAGGGCGCCGGCCGCCCCTAAATCAGCGGGCGTTCGGGCGGGCACACCTGCGACAATCGACCGCATGACCACCACGCTCAAGTCGAAGCTGCAGGACCACCTCAACGCCGCGATCAAGGAGCGCGACGAGCTCCGCTCCTCGACGCTCCGGCTGACGCTCGCCGCGATCACCAAGGAGGAGGTCGCGGGCAAGGAGAAGCGGGAGCTCTCCGACGACGAGGTCCTCAAGGTGATCACCCGCGAGGCGAAGAAGCGCCGTGAGGCGGCCGACGCCTTCGCGCAGGGCGGTCGCCCGGAGCAGGCCGAGCGGGAGAAGGCGGAGGGCGAGGTGCTCGCCGACTACCTGCCCAAGCAGCTGTCCGACGAGGAGCTGAACGCGATCGTCGCCCAGGCCGTGGAAGAGGCGAAGGCGGCCGGCGCCGAGGGGCCGCGGGCCATGGGCGCCGTCATGAAGATCGTGAACCCGAAGGTGGCCGGTCAGGCCGAGGGCGGCCGCGTCGCCGCCGCGGTGAAGAAGCTGCTTCAGGGCTGAGCGACCGCCAGAGACACGGCGGCAGCTACCGGGATACGGCGGCAGCTACCGGTATGCGGTGGCGGGGCCGCGCCCTTCTCGCGAAGAGTGCGGCCCCGTACGTGTGTGTGGCCTCAGCCCCGTCGGCCGCCGTTCCCGTTGCCGCCGTTGCCCTGCCCCTGGATGAAGTTGCCCGGGAGAGAGAAGGTCGGCGTCGGGACGGTGCCGCCGATGGTGTCACCCGTTCCGCCGTCCGTCGTTCCGCCGTCCGTCAGACCGCCGATCAGTCCGCCGATCCCGCCCGTGCTGTCCCCGTGCTTGCCGCCGTGCTTCTTCCCGTGGCCTTTTCCCTGGTCGTCCCCGGGGTTGTCGTCGGGGATGTCGATCAGGTGGAACTCCTCGGCCGGCTTGCCCTCCAGCGCGCCGGTCATCATGTCGCGCCAGATCGGGCCGGGCACCTCACCGCCGAACACCTTGTCGTGCGGTACACCGCCGATGGTGATGTTGATCATCTTCCGCTTGTGCTGCGGGTCGCCGACCCAGACCGCGCCGGCCATGTTCGGGGTGTAGCCGACGAACCAGGCCGCGAAGCGCTCGTCCGTCGTACCGGTCTTGCCCGCGCTCGGGCGGTCACCGAGGCCGGCCTCCTGACCCGTACCGTCCTCGACCACGCCCTTGAGGAGCGTGCTGACGGTGTCCGCGGTCTTCTCCGACATCGCGCGCGAGCAGGTCGACTTCGGCACCGGGAGGGACTTCACCCGGCTGCCGATCTTCTGCGTGATCGACTCGATGGCAACCGGCGTGCAGTAGGTACCGCGCGAGGCGAAGGTGGCGTACGCGCTGGCCATCGTCAGCGGTGACATCTCCTGCGTGCCGAGCGCGATGGACGGAGCCTGGTCGATCTTGCGGCCGTCCGCGCGCTCCACACCCATCTTCTTGGCCATGTCGATGACCGGGCAGATGCCGATGTCGCTGATCAGCTGCACGTAGTAGGTGTTGACCGACTTGGCGGTCGCTTCCTTCATGCCGTACGGGCCGTGCTCCGACTCGTTCTCGTTCGCCAGCTTGGCGGGCTTGCGCGGGTCGTTGCGCCAGATCCTGCCGTTGCACGCCTGGACGGAGCTCGGGTAGGGCATCTCGTACGGTGACGAGTACTCCTGCGTCGGGGGCTTGCCGCCCTCGATCGCGGCCGCCGCGACGATCGGCTTGAACGTCGAACCGGGCTGGTACCCGGCGCCGCCACCCATGTCCGAGTTGACGGAGAGGTTGATCTGCGTCTCGTTCTTGCCGAAGCCGTAGGGGCGGGACTGGCCCATGGCGAGGATCTTGCCGGTGCCCGGTTCGACGATGGTCGCGGCCGTCGCCACCTCGTCGGACTTGTAGACGTGGTCCTTGACGGACGCCTGCGCGGAGTCCTGCGCCTGTGGGTCGAGCGTCGTACGGATCGTCAGACCGCCCTGGTTCCACAGCTTCGCCCGGGCCTCCTTGGACTTGCCGAAGACCGGGTCGTTCAGGACGGCGTCGCGTACGTAGTCGCAGAAGAAGCCGGCGCCGCGGACCGCGGTGATGCAGCCGTTCTTGGGCCGGCTGGGGTGCAGTCCGAGCGGCTTCTCCTTGGCCTGGTCGGCCTCCTTCTGGGAGATGTCGCCGAGCTCCGCCATCCGCTGGAGCACGACGTTGCGCCGCTTGGTGGCCTCGGCGTCGTCGTTGACCGGGTCGTAGCGGCTCGGGGACTGTACGACGCCGGCCAGCAGCGCCGATTCCTGGAGGTTCAGGTCCTTGGCGTGCTTGGAGAAGTAGCGCTGGGCGGCGGCCTCGACGCCGTAGGCCTGCTCGCCGAAGAAGGTGATGTTCAGGTAGTTCTCGAGGATCCCCTTCTTGCCGAGCTTCTCCTCGGTCTGGATCGCGTACTTCAGCTCGCGGATCTTGCGGCCGAGCGTCTGCTGGGTGGCCTCGGCGACCTTCGTCGGGTCGTCGCCGGCCTCCTCGATGAAGTAGTTCTTCACCAGCTGCTGGGTGAGCGTGGAGGCGCCCTGCGCGACACCGCCGCTCTGCGCGTTCTTGTTCAGGGCGCGCAGCACGCCCTTCAGGTCGATCGCGCCGTGCTTGTAGAAGCGGGAGTCCTCGATCGCGACGATCGCCTTCTGCATGTATGGCGAGATGTCCTTGAGTTCCACCACCGTGCGGTCACGGGAGTAGACGCTCGCGATCGGCTTGCCCTGGTTGTCCAGGATGGTCGTGCGCTGACTGAGCTGGGGGCTCTTCAGGTTGGCCGGGATCTCGTCGAAGCTCTTGACCGAGCCCTTGGCCGCGAGGCCCAGCGCGCCGGCCGCGGGCAGCGCGATGCCCGCCATCACGGCTCCGGCGAGCACACTGACACCGAGGAACTTGGCGGCCTGCTGCGTTGGCGACAGACCACCGCCCGAGCGCTTCTTTGGCATGGGGGCAGCCTAATCCGTACTCATGAGCGTTCCGAGGGAGCGGCTCTCCCTCGGGATGTTCGGGTGCCGGATCGTGACGGCAGCGCAACCTGACCTGCCTACGTTTCCATTTCCCGGACATGCGCGCAGGCCTTGGCCTAAGCTGCTCTCAACTGTCACAGCAGTGCGGCCACGTATCAATACGTCCGGCGACCCCGAATCGTTCCGGAGGTACCCCGATTTTTCGAGGGGGGCGTGTCCGAATCCGCCTCGTGTGTCACCTGGCGCCCGATGTGACGCACCACAGAAGTCCCGGTTTGCCGGGATGATCACGCATGTCACCAGCTCACTCCCGCGGGTGATCTGCCGCTTACCCATAGTCCGTTCGGGCCATTCAAGATTGGGCCCGAAGGGGGTGTTGCGCTGTGCCCACCTTCCGTAACGTCCTCAACTGGCGGCGGTGAATATGCCGCTGCCGCCGTGGGGGAGCCTCGATTCGGGAGAGGACGGCGCCGGTATGGGCTGGGTAACCGACTGGAGTGCGCAGGCTGCCTGCCGCACTACCGATCCGGATGAACTGTTCGTTCAGGGAGCAGCGCAGAACAGGGCCAAGGCGGTGTGCACCGGATGCCCGGTACGCACCGAATGCCTGGCCGACGCGCTGGACAACCGCGTCGAGTTCGGCGTGTGGGGAGGCATGACGGAGCGGGAGCGCCGCGCACTGCTGCGCCGCCGGCCCACCGTGACCTCCTGGCGCAGGCTGCTGGAGACGGCCCGCTCGGAGTACGAGCGCGGCGCGGGCATCGTGCCCCTCGACAGCGACGAGGTGTACGAGAACTACGCGGCGGTGAGCTGAGGGCGTTCCCTCCGGCACATTCCCGGGGCATACGTCCAGGGTCGCCGAGTGGGTACACGCCCGGGGCTCGGGAAGCGACGGGGGCCCGGGAAACGCCGATCCGGCCTGCGCCGGGGGAAGCCACGATCGGCCTCGCGGCCCGGCCTGCGGAGACGGCCCGGGGCGAGCGCGGGCTCCGGTGCCCGTGGACGACCCTTGCGGTATCCCCGCGTGTGCCGGCCATACCGAGCGCGTGTGTGCCACCCACGCGCGTCCGACGGCCATCGGCGCACGTAGGACCGCTTGCCTGCACGCACATGACGGCCACCCACGCGCCTGCGACCGCTCGGGTGCGTACGTGCGACCGCCCGCGCGCATACGACGGTCACCTGCGCGCCTGCGACCGCTCGCCACACGAGGTGCCGCGCACGCGCACCTGCTGGTCACCCGCCCAGTGCCGCGCTACGGCAGCTCCGTGTGCACTGCCGTGCCCGCCGCCAGCCGGGCGCCGATGTCGCGCAGGCCCACGAGGTCGTGGACGTCGCCGGGCAGCGCGGCTACTTCGACCACCGCCACCTCGGGGTGACGGGCGGTGAAACGGGCACGCGTGCGCTGCTCGCGCGAGAGCAGCTGCATGCGATCGGCGTGCAGTCGCAGCAGTCCCGCGGTGAGCCGGTCGACGGGGCGCTCCTCGTCGGCGGGGGAGCCTTCTTCGGAAGCGGGGGCGTCGGTTGCTGCCTCGGATGCGGGAGATCGCGAACTGCCGTATGGGTCGGGAGAGTTACGAAGTCCAGCTTTCCCGGCCCCCTGATCCACAATGCGGGGGTCCTCAAGATTTTCGGCGGCGGCGAGCGCCCGCTCGGCCGACAGCCGGCCGGCGCCGCTGCCATGGACCCGGTTCAGCACCAGACCCACCAGCGGCATCTTCTCCGCGGCCAGCCGCTCCACGAAGTACGCCGCCTCGCGTAGCGCGTCCCGCTCCGGGGCCGCGACCACCAGGAACGCCGTGCCGGGGGCCTGGAGGAGCTTGTACGTGGCGTCCGCGCGCGTACGGAACCCGCCGAAGGTGGTGTCCATCGCGGCCACGAACGTCTGGACGTCCTTCAGCAGCTGGCCGCCCAGCAGCTTGCCGAGGGTGCCGGTCATCATCGACATACCGACGTTGAGAAAGGCCATCCCCGCGCGTCCGCCGAGCTTGGCGGGGGCCGTCAGCAGACGGATCAGCCGGCCGTCCAGGAAGGAGCCCAGCCGCTTGGGCGCGTCCAGGAAGTCCAGCGCGGAGCGGGACGGCGGGGTGTCGACCACGATCAGGTCCCACTCGTCCTTCGCGCGCAGCTGGCCCAGCTTCTCCATCGCCATGTACTCCTGCGTGCCCGCGAAGCCCGCCGAGAGCGACTGGTAGAAGGGGTTCGCCAGGATCGCCGCCGCCCGCTCGGAATCCGCGTGCGCCTCCACCACCTCGTCGAAGGTGCGCTTCATGTCGAGCATCATGGCGTGCAGCTCACCGTCGCCCTCGGTGCCCTTCACCCGGCGCGGGACGTTGTCGAGGGAGTCGATGCCCATCGACTGGGCCAGCCGCCTGGCCGGGTCGATGGTCAGCACGACCACCTTGCGGCCCCGCTCGGCCGCGCGGAGGCCGAGGGCCGCCGCGGTCGTCGTCTTGCCGACCCCGCCCGAGCCGCAGCACACCACGATCCGGGTCTTCGGGTCGTCCAGCAGCGGATCGATGTCGAGGGCGCGCGCGGGGGAGAGACCGTGGACCCTGTCCCGCCCCTCGACCGTCACCGCTGTCCCGGGTGCTTCGGCCGGGTCCGGACTCATGACAACCCCTGCTTCCGCAGCTCGATGGCGAGTTCGTACAGGCCCGCCAGGTCCATGCCCTCGGCGAACAGCGGCAGTTCGCCCAGCGGCAGGCCCAGCTCGCCGAGGACCGCGCGCTGCTCCTGCTCCAGCGCGTACCGCTCGGCGTACTCCGCTGCCTGCTCCAGCAGCGGGTCCACCAGTTTCTCCGCGTTCCCGCCGCGCCGGGCCCCGCCCAGCCCGGCCGCCGACAACGCCTGTGCGACAGAGGAACGCTCCACGGTCCGTACGAGTTCCAGATCGGCCGCGTCCAACACCTCCGGCCGGACCATGTTCACGATGACCCGGCCCACCGGCAGCCGCGCGGCGCGGAGTTCGGCGATGCCGTCGGCGGTCTCCTGGACCGGCATCTCCTCCAGCAGCGTCACCAGGTGCACCGCCGTCTCCGGCGACTTCAGCACCCGCATCACCGCCTGCGCCTGATTGTGTATGGGGCCGATCTTCGCCAGGCCCGCCACCTCGTCGTTGACGTTCAGGAAGCGGGTGATGCGGCCGGTCGGCGGGGCGTCCATGACGACGTAGTCGTACGTGAACCGGCCGCTCCTGTCCTTGCGGCGCACCGCCTCGCACGCCTTGCCGGTCAGCAGGACGTCCCTGATGCCCGGCGCGACGGTGGTGGCGAAGTCGATCGCGCCGAGCTTCTTCAGGGCCCGGCCCGCGCCCCCGAGTTTGTAGAACATCTGGAGGTAGTCCAGAAGGGCCAGTTCGGGGTCTATGGCGAGGGCGTACACCTCGCCGCCTCCCGGAGCGACCGCGATCTTCCGCTCCTCATACGGCAACGCCTCCGTCTCGAAGAGCTGGGCGATGCCCTGCCGGCCCTCGACCTCCACGAGAAGCGTCCGCTTCCCCTCGGTCGCGAGGGCCAGCGCCAGTGCGGCGGCGACCGTCGTCTTTCCGGTCCCGCCCTTGCCGCTGACGACCTGGAGCCTGCTCACGTCTTCGAGCCTAACCAGTCCGGCCGAGACTCACGCGGGAGGCTGTGGATAACGCTGGTCACAGCCCGCTGCCCGACCTGTGGACAACGACGGACGCAGCCGGCCGTGGTCGGCCGCCGTCCCCACCGGTCGCAGCGGCTACAGTCGGCCCCATGACCAAGTGGGAATACGCAACCGTGCCGCTGCTCGTCCATGCCACGAAGCAGATTCTGGACACCTGGGGCGAGGACGGCTGGGAGCTCGTCCAGGTCGTGCCCGGGCCCAACAACCCCGAGCAGCTCGTGGCCTACCTGAAGCGGGAGAAGCAGGCATGAGCGCGGTCGAGGCCAGGCTGGCCGAACTGGGGCTGACCCTGCCGGAGGTCGTACCGCCGCTGGCCGCGTACCAGCCGGCCGTGCAGTCCGGCGTGTACGTGTACACCGCCGGCCAGCTGCCGATGGTCGAGGGCAAGCTGCCGGTCACCGGCAAGGTGGGCGCCGAGGTCACGCCGGAGGAGGCCAAGGACCTGGCCCGCACGTGCGCCTTGAACGCGCTGGCCGCGGTGAAGTCCGTCACCGGCGACCTGGACCGCATCGCGCGCGTGGTGAAGGTCGTCGGCTTCGTCGCCTCCGCCGCCGACTTCACCGGGCAGCCCGGTGTCGTCAACGGCGCCAGCGAGCTGCTCGGCGAGGTCCTCGGCGACAAGGGCGTGCACGCCCGCAGCGCGGTCGGCGTCGCGGTGCTGCCGCTGGACGCGCCGGTCGAGGTCGAGATCCAGGTGGAACTCGCCCCGTAACGCCGAGGTGCACCGCTGACCTCGGGCACCTCTCGAACATTCGCCCTACACGGGATAGCCTCCGGCCATGGCGAACGGTCAGTGGTACCCCCAGGAGTGGCCGGACCGTATCCGCGCGCTCGCGGACGGCGCGCTCACCCCGGTGTCCCCCAGACGCGCGGCCACGGTGCTGCTCCTGAAGGACACCGAGTCCGGTCCGGTCGTCCACATGCTGCGCAGACGCGCCTCCATGGCCTTCGCCGGAGGCGCGTACGCGTATCCCGGAGGCGGGGTCGACCCGCGCGACGACGACCGTCTGGTGCGCTGGGCGGGCCCCACGCGCGCGTGGTGGGCGGACCGGCTCGGCGTCGACGAGCCGGGCGCCCAGGCGATCGTCTGCGCGGCCGTACGGGAGACGTACGAGGAGGCGGGCGTCCTGCTCGCCGGGCCCGACGCGGAGTCGGTCGTCGGCGACACCACCGGCGACGACTGGGAGGCCGACCGCGCCGCCCTGGTCGCGCGTGAGCTGTCCTTCGCCGAGTTCCTGGAACGGCGCGGCCTGGTGCTGCGCTCGGACCTGCTGGGCGCCTGGACCCGCTGGATCACCCCGGAGTTCGAGACCCGCCGCTACGACACCTGGTTCTTCGTGGCCGCCCTGCCCGAGGGCCAGCGCACCCGGAACGCCTCCACGGAGGCCGACCGCACGGTGTGGATCCGCCCCGCTCAGGCCGCCGCCGGCTACGACGGCGGTGAGCTGCTGATGATGCCGCCCACCATCGCCACCCTGCGCCAGCTGCTGCCGTACACGAGGGCCGCCGACGTACTGGCGGCGGCCCCCGCGCGCGATCTGACGCCGGTGATGGCGCGCGCCCGCCTGAGGGACGGCGAGATCGTCCTGTCCTGGCCGGGGCACGAGGAGTTCACCAAGCACGTCCCGACGGATCCGACGACCGCCGAGACGACGGGTGGAGGCCCGGTATGACCGACGCAAGCGCCCTGCCGGGCCAGCCCCGCGGCCAGGTGCTCTCCGGCCCCGCCACCGAACGGGCCGTCAACGTCCTCGCGCCCAACGCCTCCGCGATGACCCTGGACGGCACCAACACCTGGATCGTCGCCGAGCCCGACTCCGATCTCGCCGTGGTGATCGACCCGGGCCCACTGCACGACGGTCACCTGAGCGCCGTCGTCGACACCGCCGAGAAGGCCGGCAGGCGCATAGCCCTGACCCTGCTCACCCACGGCCACCCCGACCACGCGGAGGGCGCCGCCCGCTTCGCGGAACTGACCGGCACGCGCGTGCGTGCCCTCGATCCGGCGCTGCGCCTGGGCGACGAGGGCCTGGCGGCCGGCGACGTGATCGCCGTCGGCGGCCTGGAGCTCAGGGTCGTACCGACCCCCGGGCACACCGCGGACTCGCTGTGCTTCCATCTCCCGGCCGACCGGGCCGTGCTGACCGGTGACACCATCCTCGGGCGCGGTACGACGGTCGTGGCGCACCCCGACGGCCGTCTCGGCGACTATCTGGACTCCCTGCGCCGTCTGCGGTCCCTGACGGTGGACGACGGCGTGCACACCGTCCTGCCGGGCCACGGGCCGGTCCTGGAGGACGCCCAGGGCGCCGTGGAGTTCTACCTCGCCCACCGCGCCCACCGGCTCGCCCAGGTGGAGACGGCGGTCGAGGACGGCTACCGCACCGCGGCCCAGGTCGTCGCCCACGTGTACGCCGACGTGGACCGCTCACTGTGGCCGGCGGCGGAGCTGTCGGTACGGGCCCAGCTGGACTACCTGAGCGAGCACGGGCTGATCTAGCCGGCGAGCGCCCTCTCGGCGGCGTCGAGGATGTTGCCGAAGGTGCGCGTGATCACCGGGCGGGCCAGCAGCCGGGTGAGCGGGGCGCCCAGCAGCGGCAGGGGGATCTCCGCCCGGGTGGTCCACCGGACCAGGGTGCCGCCGTCCGTCTCGGTGAACGTCATGCGGCCGAGCTCGTGCCGGGACGGCGTCCAGCAGCTGGTCGCGCGCCGCGGCCACGACCGGGTGGACGGCGGGCGGCACGCGCGCGAGGGAGCCTTCGCGCGCGATGAGGCCCTGGTCGTCGAGTCCAGGCCGACGGATCGTTTCAGCCATGGGGCAACCGTGTCGTGCGCAGCCGCCGCCGGCAGCTGGTTTCCGAGCGCCGGGCAGCGGGATTCGGCCCGTCCGGCGTGGGGACGAGGCCGTACGGGCCCGAAGCGGGGGTCTGGGGGCAGGGCAGCCCCCAGAAACCTCAGCGGGACCTCTTGGCCAGCCTCTCCACGTCCAGGAGGATCACCGCCCGCGCCTCCAGGCGGAGCCACCCGCGCTGGGCGAAGTCCGCCAGCGCCTTGTTCACCGTCTCGCGCGAGGCGCCGACCAGCTGGGCCAGCTCCTCCTGCGTGAGGTCGTGGACGACGTGGATGCCCTCCTCGGACTGCACGCCGAAGCGGCGCGAGAGGTCCAGCAGGGCGCGCGCCACGCGGCCGGGGACGTCGGAGAAGACCAGGTCGGACATGGCGTCGTTGGTCTTGCGCAGGCGGCGGGCTACGGCGCGCAGCAGGGCGCCGGCCACCTCGGGGCGGGCGTTCAGCCAGGGCTGGAGGTCGCCGTGGCCGAGACCGAGCAGCTTGACCTCGGTCAGCGCGGTCGCGGTCGCCGTGCGCGGGCCCGGGTCGAAGAGCGACAGCTCGCCGATCAGCTCGCTGGGGCCGACGACGGCGAGCATGTTCTCGCGGCCGTCGGGGGAGGTGCGGTGCAGCTTGACCTTGCCCTCGGTGACGACGTACAGCCGGTCGCCGGGGTCGCCCTCGTGGAACAGGGAGTCGCCGCGTGCGAGGGTCACCTCACTCATGGAGGCGCGAAGCTCCGCGGCCTGCTCGTCGTCGAGAGCCGCGAAGAGCGGGTTGCGCCGCAGAACGTCGTCCACTGAGTTCTCTCCTTGTCGACCCGCTCAGGGGATCTTGCTCCCCCGAGTGCCAGGGGACCGTGTTCCCCATTTTGCCGGACGGTCCAAACAGTGTGATCTGTCACAAGGATGCCGCACACGTGTCCTGGGGTAAGCGTCAGGGGTCCAATCGGGGTCCGATCAACCGGGTCCGGGGCGGATGTCGGTGCCGGGCTCTAGGCTGGCCGGGTGTCCAAATCGCCGGTGAGAGCACAGGACAAGGGGGTTGAGCGGGTGGTTGTACGTCGCGATTCCGCTGTGGGCGAACAGGGCTCGGACGGTGGTGAGAAAACCAGAAAAACGGCTAAGAAGGCCGCCTCCGCGAAGAAGGCTGCCTCCGCGAAGAGGGTCACCGCCGCGAAGAAGGTCGTGGCGACCGGCAAGGCCGTGACGGTGAAGAAGGCGGCGCCCGCCAAGAAGGTCGCCGTGCAGCCGCCGAGGGACGAGTCCCGCACCGCGCTGGTCCGCCGCGCCCGCCGCATCAACCGCGAGCTGGCCGAGGTGTACCCCTACGCCCATCCCGAGCTGGACTTCGAGAACCCCTTCCAGCTCCTGGTCGCCACCGTGCTGTCGGCCCAGACCACCGACCTGCGCGTCAACCAGACGACCCCGGCCCTCTTCGCGAAGTACCCGGCCCCCGAGGACCTGGCCGCCGCCAACCCGGAGGAGGTCGAGGAGATCCTGCGCCCCTGCGGGTTCTTCCGGGCCAAGACCAAGTCGGTGATGGGGCTGTCCAAGGCACTGGTCGAGGACTTCGGCGGCGAGGTCCCGGGCAGGCTGGAGGACCTGGTCAAGCTGCCCGGCGTCGGCCGCAAGACCGCCTTCGTCGTGCTCGGCAACGCCTTCGGCCGGCCCGGGATCACCGTGGACACCCACTTCCAGCGGCTGGTGCAGCGCTGGCAGTGGACCGCGGAGACCGACCCGGACAAGATCGAGGCCGCCGTCGGCGCGCTGTTCCCGAAGAGCGACTGGACCGACCTCTCGCACCACGTGATCTGGCACGGCCGCCGTATCTGCCATGCCCGTAAGCCCGCCTGCGGAGCCTGCCCGATCGCCCCGCTCTGCCCGGCCTACGGCGAGGGCGAGACCGACCCGGAGAAGGCGAAGAAGCTCCTGAAGTACGAAAAGGGCGGCTTCCCCGGCCAGCGGCTCAAGCCCCCGCAGGCCTACCTCGACGCGGGCGGCAAGCCGGCCCCGCCGCTGGGGGCCGCGTGACGGAACGATCCCGGGGCCCTCGGGCGTTGGACAGGCAGAGCGAGGGGGCGGCGATGGCGAGGGCCAGTGAGACGCGGGGCGGCCCGGTGGCGCGCGGTACGGCCGCGCGCGGCCCGGTGACGCTCAGCAAGGAGGGGCTGCCGGAGTGGCTGGCGCCGGTGGTGCGGGCTGCCGAGACGGTCGAGCCGCTCCAGCTGAGCCGCTTCCTGCCGCCGGAGAACGGCTCGGGCCGCAAGTCGGCCGTGCTGATCCTGTTCGGCGAGGGCGAGCGCGGCCCGGAGCTGCTGCTGATGGAGCGCGCCGGCTCGCTGCGCTCGCACGCCGGGCAGCCGTCCTTCCCGGGCGGCGCGCTCGACCCCGAGGACGGCGACCCGCACACCGACGGCCCGCTCCGGGCCGCGCTGCGCGAGGCCGAGGAGGAGACCGGCCTGGACCCGTCCGGCGTCCAGCTCTTCGGCGTGCTGCCCGCGCTGTACATCCCGGTCAGCGGCTTCGTCGTCACGCCCGTGCTCGGCTGGTGGCGCAAGCCCAGCCCGGTCGGCGTCGTGGATCCGAACGAGACCGCGCGGGTCTTCACGGTCCCCGTGGCGGATCTCACGGACCCCGCCAACCGCGCCACCACCGTCCACCCCAGCGGCCACCGCGGTCCGGCATTCCTGGTCGAATCGGCCCTGGTGTGGGGTTTCACGGCCGGAGTGATCGACCGTCTGCTTCACTTCGCTGGCTGGGAGCGCCCCTGGCACCGGGAGAGACAGGTCCCGCTCGACTGGCACTCATGACAGGGTGTCGTCCGTGCTGTGTCATTCCGGGGGCCGACCCCCGGACCCCCGGCCGGGCCGCGGGGAGCGGAGTGGAGTAGGCGAGGCCTGAAGCAGTGAACGTGCTGGACATCCTGTTGCTGGTCGCGGCTGTGTGGTTCGCGGTCGTCGGCTACCGCCAGGGCTTCGTCGTCGGCATCCTGTCGGTGATCGGGTTCCTGGGCGGCGGCCTCGTCGCCGTCTACGCCCTGCCCGTGCTGTGGGACGCCGTGACCGACAACGCGGATGTCGGCACCACCGCCGCCGTGGTCGCCGTGGTCGTCGTCATCGTCTGCGCCTCCGTCGGCCAGGCCCTGACCACCCACCTCGGCAACAAGCTGCGCCGGTACATCACCTGGTCCCCGGCCCGCGCCCTGGACGCCACCGGCGGCGCCCTGGTCAACGTCGTCGCCATGCTGCTGGTGGCCTGGCTGATCGGGTCAGCCCTGGCCGGCACCACGCTGCCGACGCTCGGCAAGGAGGTGCGCGGCTCCAAGGTGCTCCTCGGCGTCTCCCGGGCGTTGCCCGCCCAGGCCGACACCTGGTTCGCGGACTTCTCCTCCGTCCTGGCGCAGAACGGCTTCCCGCAGGTCTTCAGCCCCTTCGCGAACGAGCCGATCAAGGACGTGGAGCCGCCCGACCCGGCCCTCGCGAACAGCCCGGTGGCCCTGCGCGCCCAGCACTCCATCGTGAAGGTGACCGGCACCGCCCAGAGCTGCGGCAAGGTCCTGGAGGGGACCGGCTTCGTCTTCGCCGACCGCCGGGTCATGACCAACGCGCATGTCGTCGGCGGCGTCGACGCGCCCACCGTGCAGATAGGCGGTGAGGGCCGCAAGTACGACGCCAAGGTCGTCCTGTACGACTGGAAGCGCGACATCGCCGTGCTCGACGTACCGGACCTGAGGACGCACGCCCTGCGGTTCTCCGCGCAGGACGCGTCCGGCGGCGACGGCGCGATCGTCGCGGGCTTCCCGGAGAACGGCTCGTACGACGTGCGCGCCGCGCGCGTGCGCGGGCGCATCACCGCCAACGGTCCGGACATCTACCACCGCGGCACCGTCCGCCGGGACGTGTACTCGCTGTACACGATCGTCCGTCAGGGCAACTCGGGCGGCCCGCTGCTCACCCCGGACGGCCGGGTGTACGGCGTGGTGTTCGCCAAGTCCCTCGACGACGCCGAGACGGGCTACGCCCTCACGGCGGACGAGATCCGGCCCGACATCGCGCGGGGAAGTACGGCGAACGAGCAGGTCGGCACGGACAGCTGCGCCCTGTGACGCTCCGCGGGAGAGGCAGCCGCGCGGGTCACCCGCGCGGGTGACGCAGACGCACGGAAACCCAGCGGGCGCGGCGGCGCAGGATGTGTGGGATCCCCACGCGGAGGTCTCCTTCGGCGAGTTGCGGGTTGCCTCGCTGAGGCGTGCTCAGACCGGCGGCCGAGCGGCGGTTGCGGGGTGCGTCACTGTAGTCGTGCGTCCAGCCCATACCCCGACGTGTGCCCCTGCCCGAAGGTCGATAACCGCCTGAGCGCCGCCCAATTGGCCTATGCGGCAGGCATGTGGCCGTTCGGGGGACAAGTGTTCACGATCCGGATACTCATCGCATCGAGCCCGTCACCGTACGGTCACAAACGAACCCCGACCGCACGGCGCTCGCCTGCCCGGCACCGCCGGGTGTCACCGGTCCGGCTCGGGATCCTTCAGCCAGTTGACCAGTTCGGTGGAGAACGCCACGGGGTCCTCCTCGTGCGGGAAGTGGCCGAGGCCGTCGAACAGGCGCCAGCGGTACGGCGCTTCGACGTACTCGCCCGAACCGGCCGCGCTGCGCGTGCGCGTCACCGGGTCCAGGGAGCCGTGCAGATGCAGTGTGGGCACCCGCACCGGCCGCTTCATCCGGCGGTTGAACTGGATGCCGTCCGGGCGGGCCAGCGAGCGCACCAGCCAGCGGTACGGCTCGATCGCGCAGTGCGCGGTCGACGGGATGCACATGGCCCGCTGGTAGGTCTCCACCGCCTCGTCCTCCGGCGGCCGGGGCCCGGACCAGTCCCGGATCAGCCGGCCCACCAGCGCCCCGCCGTCCGCGGTGAGTTGACGCTCCGGGATCCACGGCCGCTGGAAGCCCCAGATGTAGGAGTTGGCGGCCGTCTGCCGGGCGTCGCGCAGCATCGCCGCGCGCCAGCGCCGCGGATGCGGCATCGAGACGACCGCGAGCCGTCGTACGAGCTTGGGCCGCATCGCCGCCGCCGTCCACGCCAGATAGCCGCCCAGGTCGTGGCCGACCAGTGCCGCGTCCGGCTCGCCGAGCGAGCGGATCACGCCGGTGACGTCGAGCGCGAGGTTGGCGGGGTCGTACCCGCGGGGCGTGCGGTCGCTGCCGCCGACGCCCCGCAGGTCCATCGCCACCGCCCGGTAGCCCGCGTCCGCGAGCGCCACCAGCTGGTGCCGCCAGGTCCACCAGAACTGCGGGAAGCCGTGCAGCAGCAGCACCAGGGGGCCGTCGCCGAGTTCGGCGATGTGGAAGCGCGCGCCGTTGGCGGCGACGTCCCGGTGCGTCACCTTGTTCCCATGGGGAAGGTCGATCCGTACGGCCGAGGGGGCGGGGTCCGTCATGACGACGAGCGTCCCACAGCCTCGATGGCCGCGGGGGCCCGGTCCTCGGTCAGCTCCGCGCGCGGATGCGGCTTGGCGTTCTGCAGGACGCCCGCCGTCTCCTTCATGGAGGCGGCCACCTTCTGCGGGCCCCGGTCCTTCTTGGCCTTCTTCGCGAACACCGTGCCGATCAGCGCGAGGAGCCCGGCGACCAGCACGTTGGCCGCGAAGGACAGCAGGAAGCAGACCGCCAGGTTCCAGCCGCTCCAGGTCCGGATGCCGTAGGCGAGCGCGAAGTTGAGCATCGGCAGGGAGAACACCAGCACGGCGCCCGCCATCGAGAAGGCGCCGCCGCTCATCGCGCCCTTCTTCACGTCACGCTTCAGCTGGGCCTTGGCCAGGGCGATCTCGTCGTGCACCAGCGCCGACAATTCGGTCGTCGCCGAGGCGAACAGCTGGCCGATGCTGCGTTCGGCGCCGACCGGGCTGCCGTCGGGTGCGCTCATCGCGTTCTCCCTCAGAGTTCTCTCGTGCCGCAGGCGTTCGGTCGGGCACGGCCGCCCCGCCGGCGCGGCCGTCCTGTCCGGCCGTCCCGCATCTGTGGCCGTCTTGTTTTGTACCGTCTCGTCAGATCATGCCGGACGGTCGTGCTCCTCGCCTGCCCCGCCCGGTACTTCCGCAAGCCCGTGGCGCGCCGCAGCCGCCCGCTCGGCGGCGATCCGCCGGTGTTCGGCGGCCTTGCGCTCGTGGATCTCGGCCATGCGCAGGTGATAAGCCGGGTCGTCCTGCTCGTAGACGTCCGGGATGCCGTCGAGGTCCTCGTCGCGCTCCTCTTCCTCGCACAGCCTGCGGTACTTGGCGTTGCGTATCTTCAGCAGCACCGTCGCACACAGCGCCGCGATCAGCGATCCGGTGAGGACGGCCGCCTTGACCTCGTCGGTGAGGACGGCGTCGCCGGCGAAGGCGAGTTCGCCGATGAGCAGGGAGACGGTGAAGCCGATGCCGGCGAGGGAGGCCACCGCGAAGACGTCGGCCCAGGCGAGGTCCTCGCTGAGGGAGGCGCGGGTGAAGCGGACGGTGAGCCACGTGCCGCCGAAGATGCCGAGTGCCTTGCCGAGGACGAGTCCGAGTACCACGCCGAGCGTCTCCGGCTTGGTGAACACGTCCCCGAGCGCCCCGCCGGAGACCGTGACCCCGGCGCTGAACAGCGCGAACAGTGGCACGGCGAGCCCCGCGGACAGGGGCCGCGCCAGGTGCTCGATGTGCTCGCCCGGCGAGTGCTGCTCACCCTCCCGGCGGGTGCAGCGCAGCATCAGGCCCATCGCCACGCCGGCGATGGTGGCGTGCACGCCGCTGTTGTACATCAGCGCCCAGATCACCACGGCCAGCGGCACATACACGTACCAGCCGCGCACGCCCTTGCGCAGCAGCATCCAGAAGACCACCAGCCCGGCGGTGGCCCCGCCGAGCGCGGCGAAGTCCAGCCGGTCGGTGAAGAAGACCGCGATGATCAGGATCGCGAAGAGGTCGTCGACGACCGCGAGGGTGAGCAGGAAGGCGCGCAGTGAGCTGGGCAGTGAGGTGCCGATGACCGCGAGGACGGCGAGCGCGAAGGCGATGTCGGTGGCGGTGGGTACCGCCCAGCCCTGCGGGGAGCCGTGCCCGGCGAGGTTGGTGAGGGCGTAGACGAGCGCCGGTACGGCCATGCCGCACAGTGCGGCCACCACGGGCAGGACGGCTGCCCTGGCATCGCGCAGGTCTCCGGCGACCAGCTCGCGCTTCAGCTCGATGCCGGCGACGAAGAAGAACACCGCGAGGAGGCCGTCGGCGGCCCAGTGGGCCACGGACAGGTGCAGGCCGAGCGCGCCGGGGCCGAGGTGGAAGTGGCTGACCGACTCGTAGCTGTGGCGGATCGCCGGGATGTTCGCCCATAGCAGCGCCGCCACGGAGGCGAGGAGCAGCAGGACACCGCCGACCGTCTCGGTGCGCAGCGCGTCCGCGACGAAGGCACGCTCGGGCAGGGACAGACGTCCCAGGACCTTGCGGGGGGTTTTCCGGGTACGGGGCGCGGCCACGGCGGGGACCTCCGGGTCGGTACGGCGATGATCACGCCGTCGCGCGGAATCGCCGACAGCGCCGCCGACCAGACTTCCCGGCACACCCTGAGATCGCCATTTTACTCGATTTTGACGCCAGAGGTTAGTGAGGTGAACGAAACGGGGTGCCCGGTGCTGCCACCGGGCACCCCTTCCGCCTAGTCCTCGCTGGGCGCCGCAGGCAACTTGGCCTGGATGAGATCCATGACCGTGCTGTCCGTCAGGGTGGTCACATCCCCCAGCTGACGGTTCTCGGCCACATCCCGCAGCAGCCGCCGCATGATCTTCCCGGAACGGGTCTTCGGCAGCTCCGACACAGGCAGGATCCGCTTGGGCTTGGCGATCGGGCCGAGCGTGGCGCCCACGTGGTCGCGCAGCTCGCCGACGAGCGTCTCGGTCTCCGCGGCCGTACCGCGCAGGATCACGAACGCGACGATCGCCTGGCCGGTGGTCTCGTCGGCGGCACCGACGACGGCCGCCTCGGCGACCGACGGGTGCGAGACGAGCGCCGACTCCACCTCCGTGGTGGAGATGTTGTGCCCGGACACGAGCATCACGTCGTCCACCCGGCCCAGCAGCCAGATGTCGCCGTCGTCGTCCTTCTTCGCGCCGTCACCGGCGAAGTACCTGCCCTCGAACCGGGACCAGTAGGTGTCCAGGAACCGCTGGTCGTCGCCCCAGATGGTGCGCAGCATCGACGGCCACGGCTCGGTCAGCACCAGGTAGCCACCGCCGCCGTCGGGCACCTCGTTCGCCTCGTCGTCGACGACGGTCGCGCTGATGCCGGGCAGCGGGGTCTGCGCGGAGCCGGGCTTGGCGTCGGTGACACCGGGCAGCGGCGAGATCATCATCGCGCCGGTCTCGGTCTGCCACCAGGTGTCCACGACGGGCGTCCGGTCGGCGCCGATGTTCTTGCGGTACCAGATCCAGGCCTCGGGGTTGATGGGCTCGCCCACCGAACCGAGGACGCGCAGGGAGGACAGGTCGAACTTGGCGGGGATGTCGTCGCCCCACTTCATGAACGTCCGGATCGCCGTCGGCGCGGTGTAGAGGATCGTGACCTTGTACTTCTGCACGATCTCCCAGAACCGGCCCTGGTGCGGGGTGTCCGGCGTGCCCTCGTACATGACCTGCGTGGCGCCGTTGGCCAGCGGGCCGTACACGATGTACGAGTGCCCGGTGACCCAGCCGACGTCGGCCGTGCACCAGTAGACGTCCGTCTCCGGCTTGAGGTCGAAGACCGCCCAGTGGGTGTACGCCGTCTGGGTGAGGTAGCCGCCGGAGGTGTGCAGGATGCCCTTCGGCTTACCGGTCGTGCCCGAGGTGTAGAGGATGAACAGCGGGTGTTCGGCCTCGAACGCCTCCGGGGTGTGCTCGGCGGACTGCCGGTCCACCAGCTCGTGCCACCAGACGTCCCGCTCGCCGTCCCAGGCCACGTCCTGCCCGGTGCGGCGCACCACGAGCACGTGCTCGACGTTGTCGACCTTCCCGATCGCCTCGTCCACGGCGGGCTTGAGCGCGGACGGCTTGCCGCGCCGGTAGCCGCCGTCGGAGGTGATGACGACCTTGGCGTCCGCGTCCTGGATCCGGGTCGCGAGCGCGTCCGCCGAGAAGCCGCCGAAGACCACCGAGTGCGCGGCGCCGATCCGGGCCGAGGCCAGCATCGCGATCGCCGTCTCCGGGATCATCGGCATGTAGATGGCGACCCGGTCGCCCTTGCGGACACCCAGCTCCAGCAGGGCGTTGGCCGCCTTGGAGACCTCGTCCTTCAGCTCGGCGTAGGTGATCGAGCGGCTGTCGCCGGGCTCACCCTCGAAGTGGATGGCGACCCGGTCCCCGTGCCCTGCCTCCACGTGGCGGTCCACGCAGTTGTACGCGACGTTCAGCTCCCCGTCCTTGAACCACTTCGCGAACGGCGGGTTCGACCAGTCCAGTGTCTCGGTAGGTTCTTTGGCCCAGGCCAGTCGGCGGGCCTGCTCGGCCCAGAAGCCGAGCCTGTCAGCCTTGGCCTGTGCATACGCCTCCGCGGTGACGTTGGCATGCGCGGCCAGGTCGGCGGGTGGCGCGAACCTGCGTTCTTCCTTGAGCAGGTTGGCCAGGCTCTCGTTGCTCACGACATCTCCCTTTCGAAGGGTGTCCGTTGTGTCCCAGGCCACAGCTCATCAGACGCGGGGGTCCGGTGACAAGGGTCGTCGGCAAAATTGGTTTAGACCTGTTGGGGCCGTGCCGGAAGTGCCGTGTTCTCACGCGGGACTCTGTGCCTCTTCTGCGGGCACCCCTTCCGCGACACTTCCCGTGACGTCCTCGAACACGTCGCCCTCTTCGGTCCGCGCGAGCAGATACGCCTGGGCCTCTCCCACGTGGAAGTACATCCCGTGCAGCTCCAACTCGCCCCTGGCCAGCGCCCGGGCCACCGTGCCGTGCGCCCGCAGGTGTTCCAGCTGCTGGACCACGTTGATCAGGCACAGCTGCTCCACCGCGTCCTCCGGCGCCCGCCCGGCGAGCCGGGGAAGGGCACGGCGGTCCCCGGCCATCCGCGCCAGACTCGGCCGCCCGTGCCCGAGCCAGCGCCGCAGCGAGGTGCCGGGGGTGCCCCCGCCTGCGCCGGTCGCGGTCGTCAGCGCCTGCATCGCTCCGCAGCCCGAGTGCCCGCACACGGTGATGGAGCGCACGCCGAGCACATCCACCGCGTACTCGACGGCGGCCGCCACCGAGTCGTCACCGTGCTCCGCGCCCGGCGGCGGCACCAGGTTGCCGACATTGCGGACGACGAACAGATCGCCGGGACCACTGGCGGTGATCATCGACGTGACGAGCCGGGAATCGGCGCAGGTGAGGAAGAGCTGCGCGGGTTGCTGGCCCTCCCGGGCGAGCCGCGCCAGCTCTTCCCGTACCAGCGGCGCGGTGTTGCGCTGGAACGAGCTGATCCCACGGGCCAGTTCCCGCCCCGCCTCCCGCCCCGCCTCCCGCCCCGCCTCCCGGACCGTCGGAGCGGCGACGGTTTCCGGGTAGCAGGACCGGTGATTGCGGAAGCAGGACCGGTGGTTGCGCCAGGGCGTCCAGGGTCGGCACCGGCACCCGGCCGAGGGAGCGGGCCCGGCGGTCCGGATTCCGCCGCGCCGGCCCGACAGCTCGGCCGTTCCGCCCCGCGCGGTGTGGGCGCCGCGCCAGTCCTGCAGTGACTCGTACGCCGCGTGGTCCATGAACGACCCGTCCAACTCCACGACGGCCTGGGCCCCTTGGGGTACGAGATGCAGGGCTCGGCTGAGCCGGGGCACCGCGAGAAACGTCAGCTGACCTCGGACACGTACGTGATGGACTCCTTCCTTCTCTTCGTGGGTGATGCGGGTGTGGGCGAGGCGTTTGAGGGCGACGGCGACCGCCACGGCGACCCCGAGGAGTACGCCCTGGAGGACCCCGAGGAGCACCACGCCGAGTGTGGTCGCGGCGTAGACCGGCACTTCTCGGTGGCGCGTCACCGTGCGGATGTGGTGCAGGGACACCATCTGGATACCGACGGCCATGACCAGGGCGGCGAGGGAGGCGAGCGGGATCTCCTCCAGGGCCGGGACCATCAGCAGCGCGGCGACTACTACGAGAACGCCGTGCAGCATCGTGGAGTTCCGGCTCACGGCACCTGAATTCACGTTCGCGGTGCTGCGCACGGCCACGCCGGCGACCGGCAGTCCGCCGAGCGCCCCGGAGACGATGTTGGCGGCGCCCTGGCCCAGCAGTTCCCGGTCCAGGTCGGACCGCCCGACCGGGGGGAGGGGGCCGGGGCGGCCCGCGACCAGCTTGTCGACGGCCACCGCGCCGAGCAGCGACTGCACGCTGCACACCAGGGTGGTGGTGAGCACGGCCGCGGCGAGGCCCAGTGCCGGGCCCTCGGGCAGTCCCGCCAGGGCGTGGCTGCGCCAGGACGGCAGGTCGACCCGGGGCAGGGCCAGCCCGGTCAGGGCCGCCGTGACGGTGGCCCCGGCGACGGCGACGAGGGCGGCCGGCACGCCCCGGAGCAGTCGGCCCGCGCGGCCGGGCAGGCGGGGCCAGGCCTGCAGCAGGGCGAGCGTCAGCGCGCTCATCGAGACGGCGCCCGGGTGTACGTGGGCCAACTGGGCGGGCAGTGCGCGCAGGTTGGCGATGACGGAGCTGTCCGGGCTGCCACCGAGGACGATGTGCAGCTGGGCGACGGCGATGGTGATGCCGATGCCGGCGAGCATGCCGTGCACCACGGCCGGACTGACCGCGAGCGCGCCGCGCGCCACCCGCAGACAGCCGAGACCGAGCTGGGCGAGCCCGGCGAGAACGGTGATGCCGCAGGTCGTCCGCCAGCCGTAGCGGTGGATCAAGTCGGCGGTGACCACGGTCAGTCCGGCGGCGGGGCCGCTGACCTGGAGCGGGCAGCCGCCGAGCCGGCCGGCGACGAGTCCGCCCACGGCGGCGGCGACGAGACCGGCCTGGAGCGGAGCGCCGGTGGCCAGGGCGATGCCGAGGGAAAGGGGCAGGGCGATCAGGAAGACCGCGATGGACGCGGACAGATCGGCGCCCGCCACGGGCAAGCGGCGCCGACGGCCCGGCGGCGGGCTGTGCGACGCGTGCGGGGGCGGGGTGTGCGGGGGTGCGCAGGCTGGCATGGTCCCGTCTCCTCCGGGGCGGCAGGGTCGCGGACTGGGCGGGATGGATCACGGTCGGTAAACGAATCGTAATGAAGAGTAAAGGCAAGGCATAACTTTCCGGGGCAAACGGGGTGAGAGATCACCCGCCGGAGTGGACTAATCATTTGATCGGCTTGTCGTACTAATTCCTTCTCACTTCCGTGCGACCTTGACGGCGCTGCCGTGCGCATGCCCGGCACATCACCAGAAAACGGCCCTCGTCAGCGTTTGCCTGAGAGAAGGAAGAAGGTGGGCGGAACATGGCCGCCACCCAGAGGATCGCCGTCGGCGCCGTGGTCGCCGCCGCGGCCTGTGCCTCGTCGCTCGCCGGTTGCACGACCGGCTCCAACGGTTCGAAGGAAGGGGCGTCCGGCCCGCAGAAGGGGGCGGCGGCCCCCGGGAGCGTGCTCCGGCTGATCGGGGACGGATCCACCGCGTACACCGGCGCACAACCGCATCTGCCGAGACCCGAGCGCCTGAACTCGGGTCAGAAGCCGCCGCAGTTCGTCGTGTTCTCCTGGGACGGCGCGGGCGAGGACAGCCAGAAGCTGTTCTCGCACTTCCGTAAGGTCGCCAAGGAGAACCACGCGAACATGACGTTCTTCCTCAGCGGCGTGTACCTGCTGCCGGAGGACAAGCGTGACCTGTACAAGCCTCCCCAGCATGCGCCGGGAAGCTCCGACATCGGCTTCAACGACGAGAAGGGGATCGCCGACACCGTCGAGCAGGCACGGCTGGCCTGGCTGGAGGGCAACGAGATCGGCACGCACTTCAACGGCCACTTCTGCGGGCCCGACGGCGGAGTCGGCACCTGGTCGGTGGACGAGTGGAAGAGCGAGATCGCCCAGGCCAAGCAGTTCGTGAAGGCATGGAAGACCAACAGCGGCATGAACAAGTCGGCGTCGCTGCCCTTCGATTACGACAAGGAACTGATCGGTGCCCGCACCCCCTGTCTCGAAGGCCAGAAGAACTTCATGAAGGCGGCACGGCAGTTGGGCTTCCGCTATGACTCCAGCGGGGTCAACGACCAGGTCTGGCCCAAGAAGAAGGAGGGGCTGTGGGACGTGTCCATGCAGCTGGTGCCCTTCCCCGGGCACACCTATGAGCAGCTGACCATGGACTACAACTTCATGGTCAACCAGTCCGGCACCGAGACCCAGGGTGACCCGGACAAGTTCGACTACTGGGGCGACCAGATGCGCGACGGCCTCATCAAGGGCTTCTACCGGGCCTACGACGGCAACCGCGCGCCGCTGATCATCGGCAACCACTTCGAGTCCTGGAACGGCGGCACCTACATGCGCGCCGTCGAGGACACGGTCAAGGAGGTGTGCAACAAGCCCGACGTGCGCTGCGTGTCCTTCCACCAACTGGTCGACTGGCTGGACGCCCAGGATCCGAAGGTCCTGGAGAAGCTGCGCACCCTGAAGGTGGGCGAGGCTCCCAGGCAGGGCTGGGCGTCCTTCCTCTCCGGCCGCCCGGCCCCGGCGCCGAAGGGCGTGCCCGGGGCACCGGCGGTCAAGCAGTAGGCACTAGGCGGGAGCCGCCACGCTCTCGCCGAGCACGAAGGCGGGGTCGACCTGCGCGGCCAGGTCGACCCCGGTGCGCTCGTTGCCCCACGCCTCGGCGTTCTTCAGGTGGAAGTGCACCATCTGGCGGGTGTAGCGCTCCCAGTCCCGCAGCTCGTACGTGGCGTCCGCGGTGGACCGCAGGGTGTGCAGGGCCCGGGCGTTGGCCTCCTCCAGGAGGTCGAACCGCGGAGGGCGGCCCTTCTCCATGGCGCGCACCCAGTCCGAGCGCCCGACTGTCACGAGCAGGTCGTCGCCGACCTCCGCGCGCAGGAAGTCGATGTCGTCCGGTTCCTGGATCTTGTTGCCGACGACCTTCAGGGCGACGCCGAAGTCGCGGGCGTACTCCTTGTACTGGCGGTAGACGGAGACCCCCTTCCGGGTCGGCTCGGCGACGAGGAACGTCATGTCGAAGCGGGTGAACATGCCGGAGGCGAAGGAGTCCGAACCCGCCGTCATGTCGACCACGACGTACTCGTCGGGGCCGTCGACGAGATGGTTCAGGAACAGCTCCACCGCTCCCGTCTTGGAGTGGTAGCAGGCGACCCCCAGGTCGGCGTCCGTGAAGGGGCCGGTGACCATCAAACGGACGGCGCCGCCGTCGAGTTCCACCGGGCGCGCACAGGCGTCGTACACCGCGTTCGGCTCCCGCACCCGGACCAGCCGCGAGCCCTCGCCGGGCGGAGTCGTCTTGATCATCGTGGCGGCGGAGGGGATCCGCGGGTTGGTGCCGCGCAGATAGTCCTTGATCAGCGGCAGTCGTTCGCCCAGCGCGGGCAGGGCGGCGGCCTCCCTCTCGTCGAGGCCGAGCGCGGGTCCGAGGTGCTGGTTGATGTCGGCGTCGATGGCGACCACCGGGGCGCCGGCGGCCACGAGGTGGCGGATGAAGAGGGAGGAAAGCGTGGTCTTGCCACTGCCGCCCTTCCCGACGAAAGCAATTTTCATGTTCACCAACAGTAGTCAGGTGATAGCTGTATGTGGCAGACGCGAGTGAAGAAGACCACTCCTTCGAGGGGTGGGCCGACGGGGTGCGTAGGGTCGTACTCATGAGTACGACAGGCGCGAACGCCGACCCGCTCGCGGCCCTGGGCTCGCTGCCCGGTGTGGCCGACTCCGTGGAGTCCGTGCGCAAGGCCGTGGACCGGGTCTACGGGCACCGGATCATGCGGCGCCGCAGCACCGCGATCACCTCCGAGGCGGCCCTGCGCGCCGCCCGCGGCTCCGCTGCGCTCTCCGGCGCCGACTGGGCCCTGGAGGAGGTGCGTCGCCGCACCGACTTCCGCGGCGACGCCGAGGCGCGGGTCATGGGCGCGGCCCTCAGGCTGTCGGCGGAGGCCGGACAGCTGCTGTCCGTCTGGCGGCAGTCGCCCCTGCGGGTGCTGGCCCGGCTGCACCTGGTGGCCGCGGCGAGCCAGGACGACGAGGTCGGCAGGCCGCGCCAGGCCGGTGAGACGGTGGACGAGCCGCTGATCGAGCTGCCGCTGCCGGACGCCCGGGAGGTCTCCGGCCGGCTGGAGGGGCTCGCGGACCTGATCATCGCGGGGACGTCCGCGCCCGCGCTGGTGACCGCCGCCGTGGTGCACGGCGAGCTGCTCGCGCTGCGGCCCTTCGCGTCCCACAACGGCCTGGTCGCGCGCGCGGCCGAGCGGATCGTCCTGATCGGCAGCGGCCTGGACCCGAAGGCGGTCTGCCCGGCCGAGGTCGGCCACGCCGAACTGGGCCGCGCGGCCTATCTGGCGGCGCTGGACGGCTATGTCTCCGGCACCCCGGAGGGCATGGCGGCCTGGATCGCGCACTGCGGCAGGGCGGTCGAGCTGGGGGCGCGCGAGTCGACGGCGGTGTGCGAGGCGCTGCAGCGCGGCGCGGCCTGAGCGGGTTCCCGAACCGCCGCTGACATGGGTTGCGGCGGTACGAGTGCTCGTACCGCCGCTGGCATGCTCACCGGGTTACCAAGCGTCCTCGATATGTACCCATCAGGTCGGGGACTTTGCCCGTCACCTGGTGCGGCTGGCCCGTAATCGACGGGTCGACGTCGCGTGGGTGCCCGATGTCCATGCGGGGTCCGTGGGGCCAAGTGCGTAGTGGTAGGGGATCCTCTCGGATGTCCTTTGGTCTCGCGGGCCTAAGGTCTTTGTACCGTGAGTCGGCGGGAAGCGGAACCCCTGCCTGCTGTTCTTTACTTTCACGTTCAAACGAGGGCGAAACGGGCACCGCTCGGGCGGTGGTCGGGATCGCGTGGTGCTTCGGATCGGGCGGTGCTTCGGCTTCGGCCGGGGGTCCGGCTTCGGTGGTGTTCCGGTTCAGGCGGTGTTCCGGCGCCGGCTGGCGTACCAGACGAGGCCCGCGGTCGCGGCCGCCGCTCCTACGGCCGCCGCCGCGACCAGTGCGGGGCGGGGCGGTACGGAGAACGTGGGCAGCCGCTTCTTGAGCGGGACCGGCCGGCGGAACTCCAGGACCGGCCACCCCCGCGCGACTGCCTCACGGCGCAGAGCGCGGTCCGGGTTCACCGCGTGCGGATGCCCGACCGCCCGGAGCATCGGCAGATCGGTCGCGGAGTCGCTGTAGGCGTAGCAACGGTCGAGGTCGTAGCCCTCGGACACGGCCAGTTCCCGGATCGCCTCGGCCTTGGTCGGGCCGTAGGCGTAGTACTCCACCTCCCCGGTGAAGCAGCCGTCCTCGCCGACGACCATGCGTGTCGCCACCACCCGGTCCGCGCCGAGCAGTTCGCCGACGGGCTCCACCACCTCGGCGCCCGAGGTCGACACGATCACCACGTCCCGTCCGGCCGTGTGGTGGTCCTCGATGAGGGAGGCGGCCTCGTCGTAGATGATCGGGTCGATGAGGTCGTGCAGGGTCTCGGCGACGATCTCTCGGACCTGCTGCACGTTCCAGCCGCGGCACATGGCGGACAGATACTCGCGCATGCGCTCCATCTGGTCGTGGTCCAGGCCGCCGGCCAGGAACACGAACTGGGCATATGCGGTGCGCAGCGCGGCCCTGCGGTTGATCAGCCCGCCTTGGTAGAAGGACTTGCTGAAGGTGAGCGTGCTCGACTTCGCAATGACCGTCTTGTCCAGGTCAAAGAAGGCCGCTGCGCGGGGCAAGGAGTGGTTTTCCACGCCCCTGAGCATAGGTGCAGCCATTCGGCGTAAGGTGGGCGCGTGGGTTTGCCTGAGAGGGCTCTCGGGTACACCATGGAAGTCACGGATCGTTCGCGACCGTGCTAACCCGGTCCGGCTCCTCCCCCCCCGAGTCGGCCGTGGAGACGACCCCCGCTCTCCCCCCCGGCGGGGGTCGTCGCATGTCCGGACGCGTTTTCCCCTCCTTCTCCTCCCTCTCGTGCGAGCGCGGCCCCGGCGTCATGCCGCCGTGGCCGCCGCTTCAGCGCGCCCCTGATCCGTCACTCGCTGTAATCGTCGCACTGCGCTGTGGAAGTCGCACAGGCATCAGGGCAGACGTCACCGGTATGGGTGATGGCGATATTCACAGCCTCGGAGTTGTCCACAGTTTTCAACCAAGATCCACTTGATTTCGCGGATCGCTGCACCGTGATTCCCACGCGCTCGGGCCATGGCGAGTTCATGGCCGGTTCCGATTGCCGGAGCGCGTATGGCCGGTTTCTGTCGGCCGTTCATATGGGGGACCGCTTGCCGGTTCTTCACACCTTTGGGAATCGCGTGGCCGCAGGGGCTGCGCGGCCCACGCAGCGAAGGGGGAACACGCGTGTCCGCAGCCGTCACCCACGACCCGCCGCCCGGCACCGCAGACCGGCCGGGCCGGCCGCTCATCGTCACCGAGGACGCCGAGATCCTGGACGACCTGCTGCGCCTGTGCGCGGCCGCAGGTGCCACACCCGAGGTCCACCACGGCGTACCCGAACACGGCGCCGGCTGGGAAACGGCACCGCTGGTGCTCGTCGGCGACGACGCCGCACGCCGGCTCGGCGGGGCCACGCGCCGGCGCGGAGTCGTCCTGGTCGGCCGTGACCAGGACGACCCGGGCGTATGGAAACGTGCCGTGGAGATCGGCGCAGACCACGTCCTGATGCTGCCCGACGGCGAGCAGTGGCTGGTCGACCGGATCGCCGACGTCGCCGAGGGCGTCGGCCGCCCGGCCCTCACCGTCGGAGTGATCGGTGGCCGGGGCGGAGCCGGCGCCTCCACGCTCGCCTGCGCGCTCGCCGTCACCTCCGCGCGCGAAGGACTGCGCACCCTCCTCGTGGACGCCGATCCGCTCGGCGGCGGACTCGACGTACTCCTCGGCGGCGAGAGCACCGACGGACTGCGCTGGCCCGCCTTCGCCGCCTCCCGCGGGCGGGTCGGCGGTGGCGCCCTGGAGGAGTCGCTGCCCGAACTGCACTCCCTCCGGGTGCTGAGCTGGGACCGCGGCGACTGCGTCGCCATCCCTCCGCAGGCGGTGCGCGCGGTGCT
The DNA here is from genome assembly GCF_055603265.1 of Streptomyces sp. NPDC037288. Lineage (NCBI taxonomy): Bacteria > Bacillati > Actinomycetota > Actinomycetes > Kitasatosporales > Streptomycetaceae > Streptomyces > Streptomyces sp. NPDC037288. The sequence continues at coordinate 32,948 of NZ_JBVJVY010000026.1, read as the reverse complement.
CGCCGCCGCCCGGCGGCGCGGCGGCACGGTCGTGGTGGACCTGCCCCGCCGCCTCGACGACGGGGTCGCCGAAGCCCTCGCCCAGCTCGACGTGGCGCTGCTCGTCGTCCCTGCCGAACTGCGCGCGGTGGCGGCGGCCGGGCGGGTCGCCTCCGCCGTCGGCATGGTCGTGCGCGACCTGCGCGTGGCGGTGCGCGGACCGTACGCACCGGGCCTGGACGACCAGGAGGTGGCCCGCCTGCTCGGCCTGCCGCTGGCCGGCGAGGTTCCGGTCGAACCGCCGCTGCTGCACCCGCGGGGCGGTGCGAAACCGCCGGGCGCGACCGCACGCGGCCCGCTCGCCCGCTTCTGCGTGAACTTCTGGGAGCGGGCGCTGGTCGAGGCGGGAGGCCCGCGATGACCCTCCCAGGACTCGACCGCGCGGACGGCGCCGCCCTGCTCGACGGCGTACGCCGCCGGCTGGCCGAGAGCGGTGCCGAACCCACCCCCGCGGGCGTGGCGCAGGCCCTGCGCGAACAGGGCCGGGTGCTCGGCGACGCCGAGGTCCTCGGCGCGGCCCGGCAGCTGAGGTCCGAACTCGTCGGCACCGGCCCCCTGGAGCCGCTGCTCGCCGACCCGGACGTCACCGACGTCCTCGTCTCCGCCCCGGACCGGGTGTGGGTCGACCGCGGCGGAGGACTGGAGCTGACCGCGGTGACCTTCTCCGACGCGGCGGCCGTACGACGCCTCGCGCAGCGGCTGGCCGCCGTGGCCGGACGCCGGCTGGACGACGCCCGGCCGTGGGCGGACGCCCGGTTGCCCGACGGGACCCGGCTGCACGCGGTGCTGCCCCCGGTCGCCGTCGGCTGCACCTGCCTGGCCCTCAGGGTCGTACGGCCCCGGGCCTTCACGCTGGAGGAACTGGTCGAGGCCGGCACCGTGCCACCCGGCGGCGAGCGGATCATGCGTGCGCTGCTGGCGGCCCGGCTGTCCTTCCTCGTCAGCGGCGGCACCGGAAGCGGCAAGACGACCCTGCTCAGCGCCCTGCTGGGCCTGGTAGGCGCGGGGGAGCGGATCGTGCTCGCCGAGGACTCGGCCGAGCTGCGGCCGGACCACCCGCATGTCGTCCGGCTGGAGACCCGGCCCGCCAACCAGGAGGGCGCCGGCCTGGTCACCTTGGAGGACCTCGTCCGGCAGGCGCTGCGGATGCGCCCCGACCGGCTCGTCGTCGGAGAGGTCCGCGGCCCGGAGGTCGTGCATCTGCTCGCGGCTCTCAACACAGGTCATGAAGGCGGCTGTTGCACGATCCACGCGAACGCCGCCGCGGATGTGCCCGCCCGCCTGGAGGCGCTGGCCACGGCCGCGGGGCTGGACCGGGCCGCGCTGCACAGTCAGTTGGCGGCCGCGCTCTCCGTGGTCGTGCACCTCGTACGGGACCGGTCCGGGCGGCGCCGGATCGCCGAGGTGCACGTGCTGGAGCGGGATGCCGCGGGGCTGGTCCATACGGTGCCGGCGCTGCGGTGGGGGGAGCGGGCCTTCTTGCGGGAGCGGGGCTGGGAGCGGCTGCGGCACCTCCTGGACGCGGCAGGCGAGCCCGGAGACGACGGAGAGAGGTGACGGAAGTGATCGGTGAGACGTCGATGGGAGCCGCGCTGGTCTGTCTCGGCGCGCTGGCCTGGCTGCTGGGCGGACGGCACTACGGGATGCGGCGGGCGCGGCTGCTGCTCGCGGGCGGCGGAGTGGTGGCGACAGGCCCGCCCGCCTGGGACCGGCCCCTCGCGGAACTACGGCGCGTGTGCGGCCGGCTGGGCGCCGAATGGTGGGCGCTCGCGGCCGGTCTGCTGCTCGGGCTGCTGGGGTCCTCGCTGATTCCGGTCGCCGCGGGGGCGGCCGGGGTCCCGGTGCTGCGCCGGGTGCGGCTGGCCCGCCAGACCCGGCGCGTCCAGGAGTGGAGGGCGGACACGGTGATCGCCCTGTGCGGGGCTCTCGCCGGGGAAGTACGCGCCGGACGGCAGCCGGGCGAGGCGCTGCTGCGGGCCGCGCGGGATTCCGGCGGGCTCGGCGAGGCGCAGGCGGCCGTGGTCGCGGCGGCGCGGTTCGGCGGGGACGTGCCCGGCGCGCTCGCCGCTGCGGCCCGGCAGCCGGGCGCGGAGGGCCTGCTCGGGCTGGCCGCGTGCTGGCGAGTGGCCGTGGACCAGGGCGCAGGACTCGCGGCCGGCCTGGACCGGCTGGACGCGGCCCTGCGCGCCGAGCGGGATCAACGTGGCGACCTGCGCGCACAGTTGGCGGGCGCCCGCGCGACCGCCGTGCTGCTCGCCGTACTGCCCGCCCTCGGCCTGCTCCTGGGCACGGCCATGGGCGCGGATCCGCTGCGCGTGCTCCTGCACACCGGCGCCGGCCTCGGCTGCCTGGCGACCGGATCGGTGTTCGAGGTGGCCGGGCTGTGGTGGTCCGTGCGGATCGTGCGGGGAGCGGGGGCGGTGTGAGCGGGCGCGGCGTGGGCCGGAGCGTGCGGGAAGTGACCGGAGACGAGCGGGGGGAGCGGCGTGCGGAGACGACATGCAGGGCGGCTTGCCGGGAGTGGCCGGTGATGAGCGGGCGAGCGCTGTGGGGAGCGCGGCGTGCGGTGGGGCGTGCGGTGCGGCACGCGGGGGGAGAGCGGGCGGTATGAGCGGGGAAGTTGTCCACAGGCTGGGGATGGCCGGGGTCGTGACGCTGGTCCTCGGCTGGGCGGTTCGGCGGTTGGATCTGGTCCGGCGGCGGCGTCGGGCGCGGCGGCGGGTGGCCGGGCTGCTGGGCCGGGAAGTCCCGGTCGTCAGGAGGTGGTTCACGTCGACGGCCGCGGTATGGCGGTGGCTGCCGTCGGCCGGAGCGGCATGCGGGGCGTGGGTTCTGGTCGGTGGTGTGACCGGGGCCGCGCTGGGGCTGTGTGTCGGCGTCGTGCTGTGGAGATGGCGTAGCCGCCAGTTGGCAGGCGGTCGGGCCGAGCCGGTCGACACCGCCGCGGCCGCGCGTCAACTCCCGCTCGCCGCAGACCTGCTGGCCGCCTGTATCGCGGCCGGTGCCGGCCCGGTGGTGGCCGCCCAGGCGGTGGGGGAGGCGCTCGGCGGACCTGTCGGGGAGGCGCTGGCGCGGGGCGCGGCGGAGGTACGGCTCGGCGGTGAACCGGCGGACGCCTGGCGGCGCCTGGCCGAGCTGCCCGGCGCCGGAGCCCTGGCCCGGTTGCTGCAGCGGGCCGACGAGTCCGGGCTCCCGGCGGCCGGCCCGGCCGCCCGCCTCGCCTCCGACGCACGCGCACAGTGGGCCCGCACCGCGACGGCCCGGGCCCGGCGCGCGGCCGTACTGATCTCCGCGCCAGTGGGCCTGTGCTTCCTGCCCGCCTTCGTCGCGGCCGGCGTGCTGCCCGTCGTGATCGGACTGGCGGGCGGGGTGAGGGGAGGCAGGTGAGGCGGACGAGGACGAACGAACCGAGCAGGCGCACAGAGCCACAGAGGACCTGAACCGCATGGGGGTTGGAATGAACAAGAAGATCAGGGAAGCGGCGGTACGGCTGCGGGGCAAGGGCCGCGCGGACGCCGGAATGGTGACGTCCGAGTACGCGATGGGGATCATCGCGGCCGTCGGGTTCGCGTTGCTGCTCTACGAGGTCGTCACCAGCGGCCAAGTCCGGACGGAGCTGCAGGACATCGTGAAGAGGGCCCTCAGTGCGCGGATGTGAGCGAGGCGCGGACCGGGGGTTCGTGACCGCGGAGGCGGCCGTGGTGCTGTGCGTGCTGGTGGCGTTCACCATGGCGTTGGTCTGGGGGCTGCTGGTGGTGGCCGCACAGATCCAGTGCGTGGACGCCGCCCGCGTGGGCGCCCGGGCCGCCGCCCGTCAGGATCCGGCGGACGCGGTGGAGACCGTGACCCGGCAGGCGGCGCCGCGCGGGGCGCGGGTGTCGGTCGGGCGCGAGGGCGACCAGGTCCGGGTGACGGTGGTGGCCAGGCCGCCGGCGCTGAGCGGGCTGCCGTTCGAGGTCCGGGAGGAGGCCGTCGCGCCGGCCGAGGACGTCACGGGCGCCGGGGAGGCGGGACCGTGAGGGCAGATGCCGTGAAGGGAGGTGCGGTGCGGAGAGGTGCGGCGCGGGACCGGCGGAACTGCGACCGGGGGTCCGCCACCGTGTGGAGCCTGGGGGCGATCGCCGTGCTGTGCGCGGTGTTCGGCGCCGTGCTCGCGCTCGGACAGGCCGTCGTGGTCCGGCACCGGGCGGCCGGCGGCGCGGACCTGGCGGCCCTCGCGGCGGCGGCCCACTGGACCGAGGGCGGTGCGGTGGCCTGCGCACGGGCCGAGAAGGTGGCCGCGGCCGAGGGGGTGCGGCTGGTGCGGTGCGCGATCGTCGGCGAGACCTCGGACGTGACGGCGGCCGCGGGAAGAGGGCCGTTCGCGGCGGAGGTCAGGGCCAGAGCCGGGCCCCAGGGACCGGCGCCGGACACCCTCAACGGCGAGGCACCCGTCCCGGAGCCGTCTCATCCAGGCTCCCCAGGCCCTCAGGGGCCTCGGGAGGCACCCGGCTCCCCCTCTCCGTCTTCTCCTCCGGCGCTCCCCGCAGCAGCACCGTGAGAAGCCGTACCGCCCCCCTCTTGTGCAGCGGGTCGTTGCCGTTGCCGCACTTGGGGGACTGGATGCAGGAGGGGCAGCCGGCCTCGCACTCGCAGGAGGCGATCGCCTCCCGGGTGGCGGTGAGCCAGGCACGGGCGGTGTGGAAGGCGCGCTCGGCGAAGCCCGCTCCGCCGGGGTGGCCGTCGTAGACGAAGACCGTCGGCAGGAGCGTGTCGGGGTGGAGCGGGATCGAGACGCCGCCGATGTCCCAGCGGTCACACGTCGCGAACAGGGGCAGCATGCCGATCGAGGCGTGCTCGGCGGCGTGCAGGGAGCCGCCGAGGATCTCCGGGTTGATCCGGGCCTCGTCCAGCTGGTCCTCGGTGACCGTCCACCACACCGCGCGGGTGCGCAGCGTACGGGGAGGGAGGTCGAGTTTCGTCTCGCCCAGCACTTCACCGGTGATCAGGCGTCGGCGGAGGTAGGAGACCACCTGGTTGGTGACCTCGACCGAGCCGTAGCAGAGGCGGCCGGCGCCCCACGGGATCTCGGTGTCCGTCTCCAGGACGGAGATCGACGTGGTGTCGCGGGCGACCGTGGAGTACGGCGGGTCGGCCTGCTCGACCAGGGCCACGGAGTCCTCCAGGTCCAGCTGACGCACCAGATAGGTGCGGCCCTGGTGCAGGTGGACCGCGCCCTCGTGGACCGTGGAGTGCGCGGCGCCCGCGTCGACCGTGCCGAGCAGCCGGCCCGTGCCGGACTCCACGACCTGCACCGGGCGCCCGCCCGCGCCGCGGATGTCGGTCAGGTCGGCGGCCCGCTCGCGGCGGGTCCAGTGCCAGGCCTTCGTCCGCCGGCGCAGCAGCTTCGCGGCCTCCAGCTGCGGCAGCACGTCCGCGCAGGCAGGGCCGAAGAGGTCCAGGTCCTCCTCGGTCAGCGGGAGTTCCGCGGCGGCGGCGCACAGGTGCGGGGCGAGGACGTAGGGGTTGTCCGGGTCGAGGACGGTCGATTCCACCGGTTGGTCGAACAGGGCCTCGGGGTGGTGGACCAGGAAGGTGTCCAGCGGGTCGTCGCGCGCCACCAGCACGGCGAGCGCGCCCTGTCCGGAGCGGCCCGCGCGGCCCGCCTGCTGCCACAGGGACGCGCGCGTGCCCGGGTAGCCGGCGATCACCACCGCGTCCAGGCCGGAGACGTCCACGCCCAGCTCCAGGGCCGTCGTGGCGGCCAGCCCGAGGAGTTCGCCGGAGTGCAGGGCACGTTCCAGGGCACGGCGTTCCTCAGGGAGATAGCCGCCGCGGTAGGCCGCGACACGCCGGGCCAGGGAGCGGTCGACCTCGGCGAGTTTCTCCTGGGCGATCACCGAGATCAGCTCGGCGCCGCGCCGGGACCGGACGAAGGCGACCGAGCGCACTCCCTGCACGGTCAGGTCGGTCAGCAGGTCGGCGGTCTCGGCGGTGGCGGTACGCCGTACGGGTGCGCCCTTCTCGCCGTGCAGGTCGGTGAGCGGGGGCTCCCAGAGGGCGAAGACGAGTTCGCCGCGCGGGGAGGCGTCGTCGGCGACCTCGACCACCGGCAGCCCGGTCAGCCGGCGGGCCGCGACGGCGGGCTCGGCGGCGGTCGCCGAGGCCAGCAGGAACACGGGTGAGGCGCCGTAACGGGCGCACAGCCGGCGTAGCCGGCGCAGCACCTGGGCCACGTGCGAGCCGAAGACGCCCCGGTAGGTGTGGCACTCGTCGATGACGACGTACCTGAGCGATTTCAGGAAGGAGGACCAGCGCGGGTGGGAGGGGAGTATCCCGCGGTGCAGCATGTCGGGGTTGGTGAGCACGTAGTTGGCGTACTGGCGGATCCACTCCCGTTCCTCGAACGGGGTGTCGCCGTCGTACACGGCCGGGCGCACGGCGGTGCCCAGAGGTTGTGAAAGTTCCTTCACCGACCGGCACTGGTCCGCCGCGAGCGCCTTGGTGGGGGCCAGGTACAGGGCGGTGGCCCCGCGGCCGTTCGGAGCCTGGGAACCGTCCAGAAGGGTGGACAGGACGGGCACCAGATACGCGAGGGACTTGCCGGAGGCGGTACCGGTGGCGACGACCACCGAATCGCCGTCCAGGGCGTGCTCGGCGGCCAGCGCCTGGTGCGCCCACGGGTGCTCGATGCCGCATGCCTGGACGGCCGCGATCACCTCGGAGCGAATCCGGTCAGGCCAGAGGGCATGGCGGCCCGCGCGCGGGGGCAAGTGCTCCGTATGAGTGATGCGCGCAGACCGGCTCGGCCCCGAGGCGAGCCGGTCCAGGACCACGCCCGGAGACGGGCGGGACGCCGGGTCCGCCGGGGATCGATCGGATCGGTGATTCTTGGCCATCGGCACCGAGTGTGTCACTGGCGTGACGGACAATGGAGCCAAGGCGTCGTGCACGCCTGCCGGTAAGTGATTGAATGCCATCGCGGCTGGCGATGCGTCCCGGGGGCCGCAAGCTGAGGTGCCCGAGGGGCGACCGCTCGATAGCAAGGTGCTGGAGGATCCGTGGACCTGTCCCTGTCGACCCGTACCGTCGGCGATCGTACGGTCGTCGAGGTCGGTGGCGAAATCGATGTATACACCGCGCCCAAGCTGCGCGAGCAGCTGGTCGAGCTGGTGAACGACGGGAATTTCCACCTCGTCGTAGACATGGAGGGCGTGGACTTCCTCGACTCCACCGGACTCGGCGTGCTGGTCGGCGGCCTGAAGCGAGTGCGCGCCCACGAGGGCTCGCTGCGCCTGGTCTGCAACCAGGAGCGCATTCTCAAGATCTTCCGCATCACCGGCCTCACCAAGGTGTTCCCGATCCACACCTCGGTCGATGAAGCGGTGGCGGCCACCGACTGACCCTGGGCCCGTCACCGGCGCCGGGCTCCCGACGGGGGCCCGGACGCCGGGCGGTCCCGTCCGGGCTGCGGCCCGGGCACAGAAGCACACCAGGGGGTGTGGGTTCTTGGCGGCCCCGCCCCCGACCGCACGCCCGTAGTCGCGAGGGGGATGCATGGCCATCGTCGAACTCCGCTTCAGCGCGCTGCCCGAGCACGTCCGGACCGCCCGGCTGGTGGCGGCCGCGGTGGCACGCAGGGCCGGAGTGGACGAGGCAGTCCTCGACGAGGTCCGGCTCGCCGTCGGCGAGGCCTGCTCCCGTGCCGTCGGACTCCATCAGAGCAGTGGCATCAGCGCGCCCGTGAAGGTGGCGCTGATCGAGGAGGAGAAACAGTTCTCCATCGAGGTCGGCGACGAGGTGCCGCACGCCACGCCGGGCGACACGCCCGGCGCCGCGCAGGACTTGGAGGCGGAGATCGAGGAGGACGAGATGGGCCTCGCGGTCATCAGCGGCCTCGTCGACGACGTGGAGGTCACCACCGGGCAGGACGGCGGTCTGATCCGCATGACCTGGCCGACCACACCGCCGGCCGCGGCACTCCTCTGAGCGCCGCCGCACCGCTTCCCGAGGGCCCTGCTCAGCAGGGCCCTCGGTGTTTTTCCAGCGATGATCAGGCACCCTCCCCGAATTAGTGAAGGAATTCACGATCATTCGCGACCGTTCGTGAATGCCTCGGGGGCATTACTCCATTCGAGTGGTGTGGCTGGATCGCGATCATTTGCTGATGAGCCGGTTGAGGCTAATTCTGTTTACCGCGCTCTGTTGAGATCACTCCGGGGTACCTAGAATCCGTCCACATCTTGAGCTCAGCCCAAGCGTCAAGGAGGACGAATGGCGGGGCTTTCCATCCCTCAATCGGATCACCCCACATCTCTCGCAGCAGCGGTTCTGACCGACGACAACCGGATCATCGTGGCCGTCATCGCGGCGGTCGCCCTGGCCGCGCTCGTGGTCGCCGGGGTCCTGGTGCGCCAGGTGCTGGCCGCGGGCGAGGGCACCGACAGCATGAAGCGGATCGCCGAGGCGGTCCAGGAAGGTGCGAAGGCGTATCTCGCCCGGCAGCTGCGCACGCTCGGCGTATTCGCTGTCGTCGTCTTCTTCCTGCTCATGCTGCTGCCCGCGGACGACTGGAATCAGCGTGCCGGACGATCGGTGTTCTTCCTGATCGGTGCGGCGTTCTCGGCGGCCACCGGCTATATCGGCATGTGGCTGGCCGTGCGCAGCAATGTGCGGGTCGCCGCGGCGGCCCGGGAGGCCACACCGGCACCCGGAGAACCGGAAAAGGATCTCACCACCGTCTCGCACACCGCGATGAAGATCGCGTTTCGCACGGGCGGCGTCGTCGGCATGTTCACGGTGGGGCTCGGCCTGCTGGGCGCCTCCTGCGTGGTGCTGGTGTACGCGGCCAACGCGCCGAAGGTGCTGGAGGGCTTCGGCCTCGGCGCCGCCCTGATCGCCATGTTCATGCGGGTGGGCGGCGGCATCTTCACCAAGGCCGCCGACGTCGGCGCCGACCTGGTCGGCAAGGTCGAGCAGGGCATTCCGGAGGACGACCCGCGCAATGCCGCGACCATCGCCGACAACGTGGGCGACAACGTCGGCGACTGCGCGGGCATGGCGGCCGACCTCTTCGAGTCGTACGCCGTGACCCTGGTGGCCGCGCTGATCCTCGGCAAGGCCGCCTTCGGCGACTCCGGGCTGGCGTTCCCGCTGCTCGTGCCCGCCATCGGCGTCATCACGGCGATGATCGGCATCTTCGCGGTAGCGCCCCGCCGGGCCGACCGCAGCGGCATGACCGCGATCAACCGCGGCTTCTTCATCTCCGCGGTGATCTCCCTCGTGCTGGTGGCGATCGCGGTCTTCGTCTACCTGCCGTCGAAGTACTCCGACCTCGACGGGGTCACGGAGGCGGCGATCAGGGGCAAGGGCGGCGACCCGCGGATCCTCGCCGTGGTCGCGGTGGCGATCGGCATCCTGCTCGCCGCCGTCATCCAGCAGCTGACCGGCTACTTCACCGAGACCAACCGCCGCCCGGTGCGGGACATCGGCAAGACCTCACTCACCGGCCCGGCCACCGTCATCCTGGCCGGCATCTCGGTCGGCCTGGAATCCGCCGTCTACACCGCGCTGCTCATCGGGCTCGGCGTGTACGGGGCGTTCCTGCTCGGCGGCACGTCGATCATGCTCGCGCTGTTCGCGGTCGCGCTGGCCGGCACCGGCCTGCTCACCACGGTCGGCGTGATCGTCGCCATGGACACCTTCGGGCCGGTCTCCGACAACGCACAGGGCATCGCCGAGATGTCCGGCGACGTGCAGGGCGCGGGCGCACAGGTGCTGACCAACCTGGACGCGGTCGGCAACACCACCAAGGCCATCACCAAGGGCATCGCCATCGCCACCGCCGTCCTCGCCGCGTCGGCGCTGTTCGGGTCGTACCGCGACGCGATCACCACCAACGTGAAGGACGTCGGGGCGAAACTCACCGGCCCGGGCGCGCCGCTGAGCCTATCGCTGGACATCTCGCAGCCCAGCAACCTCGTCGGCCTCATCGCGGGCGCCGCGGTCGTCTTCCTCTTCTCCGGACTGGCCATCAACGCCGTGTCGCGTTCGGCGGGTTCGGTGGTGTTCGAGGTGCGACGGCAGTTCCGCGAGCACCCCGGGATCATGGACTACACCGAGAAGCCCGAGTACGGGCGCGTCGTCGACATCTGCACCAAGGACGCCCTGCGGGAGCTGGCCACACCCGGCCTGCTCGCCGTCATGGCGCCGATCTTCGTCGGGTTCACGCTCGGCGTCGGCTCGCTGGGTTCCTACCTCGCCGGCGCGATCGGCGCGGGCACGCTGATGGCGGTGTTCCTCGCCAACTCCGGTGGCGCCTGGGACAACGCCAAGAAGCTGGTGGAGGACGGCCACCACGGCGGCAAGGGCAGCGAGGCCCACGCGGCCACGGTGATCGGCGACACGGTCGGCGACCCCTTCAAGGACACCGCAGGACCGGCGATCAACCCCCTGCTGAAGGTCATGAACCTGGTCTCGCTGCTCATCGCGCCCGCGGTGATCAAGTTCTCCTACGGCAGTGACAAGAACCTGGGCGTACGGATCGGGGTCGCGATCCTCGCGCTCCTGGTGATCGTCGTCGCCGTGTACGCCTCCAAGCGGCGCGGAATCACCGTCGGTGACGAGGAGAGCGTCGAACGGGTCGCCAACTCACCGAACACGGCGGTTGTTTCGTAGCCGTACTCCTGGTTCGGCTCGAAAATCCCTGCTCAACGGGCGGGCGGGCGGCGCGTGCTGACGTGCCGCCCGCCTTCGCGTTCTGTGGGCGCGTCCGCAGGCGGGAGTGCAGACGGGAACTGCAGGAGGAACTGTGGGCGGGGCTGTGGGCGGCTGTGGGGGGGCTATGGGTGGGCGGCTGTGGGCCCGCCCACGTGGTGAGCCTTCTCTCGCATGGTGCAAAGAGTCACAAAGGGCGCCTCGGAGGGCGTTCGGGTACGGAGGGTGTCCGTCCGCCGTGTAGGGTCCGTGGGCCGAGAGCCATGGAAGGGACCAATCCGGTGAACAAGAAGCTCGCGGCCGCACTGTCCGGCGGTTCGGTACTGGTAGTGGCGCTGTCGGGATGCAGCAGCAGCGGCGGTGGTGGCGACAAGGGGCCCGACCCCAAGCTCGTGGCCTGGGCCAAGACGGTGTGCGACCCGCTGCCGGCGCAGCAGGCGAAGATCTCGGGTGCCTTCGACGCGCTGGCGAAGGTCGCCAAGGACGGCCCGCCCAAGGATGTCCAGAAGACCGACTCCCAGGCCTTCCAGGACCTGGCCGATGGCTTCAAGGCGCGCGCGGCCAGCCTTTCCGGCGCGGGGGCGCCTCCCGGCGTCGACGGCGGCGCGGCGAAGCAGCAGGACGCCGTCAAGAAGCTCACGGCCCTGTCCGCGGCGTATGCCGATCTGAAGAAGCGGGTGGACGGGCTCGACACCAAGGACCAGACGAAGTTCGCCTCCGGTCTGGGCGACCTCTCGGAGCGGATGAAGGCGGTGGCGGCGCAGTACGACGGCGCGATCACCGCCCTGCAGAACCTCGAGAAGGGCGACGTCAACCAGGCGGTGACCAAGCAGTCCGGCTGCACGAAGACCTCCGCCTCACCGTCGCCGGCCAACGGCTGAGCCGCGCGCCACGGGCCACAATGGTGGCGTGACCAACGCCACCTCCGCTCCTCTGCCCTCCACCGACCGACTCGATGTCGCCGCCCGGCTGCGGGACGCCCTGCTCGGCGCCTCCTTCACCGCCGACGGACTGCTCGACCTGCTCGGCGCCCCCGCGTACGCGGCGCTGGGGCGCAGTGAGACCGTGCCCGCCCTGAGGGCGACCCGGGGCGACACGCCGCTGGAGACGCTCGTACGGCTCTTCCTGCTCCAGCAACCGGTGCCCCACGCGCGCGTGGCGGCCGTTCTACCCACCGAGGAGGGCCTGGCGGCCGGGTGGCTCACGCGCGTGGGCGGCGACGAGGTGGCCGCCACCGTGGACGTACGGCCTTACGGCGGACCCGGCGGCCAGGACTGGTTCATCGTCTCCGACCTCGGCTGTGCGGTCGGCGGGGCGGGTGGCATCGGGCAGCGGGAGGAAGGCGTCGTGCTGGGCGTCGGCGGTGCCTCCACGACGCTCGCGGGCATCACGGTCCGCACGCCCGTCGCCTGCGCTCTGGACCTCGGCACCGGCTCCGGGATCCAGGCGCTGCACGCCGCCCAGCACGCCACGCGCGTGACGGCGACCGACCTCAACCCGCGCGCGCTGCACATCACCGCGCTCACCCTCGCGCTCTCCGGCGCGCCCGCCGCCGACCTGCGCGAGGGCTCGCTCTTCGAGCCGGTCCGGGACGACGAGACGTTCGACCTGATCGTCTCCAACCCGCCCTTCGTCATCTCGCCCGGTGCTCGCCTCACGTACCGGGACGGCGGCATGGGCGGGGACGATCTGTGCCGCTCGCTCGTTCAGCAGGCGGGGGAACGGCTGAACGAGGGCGGGTTCGCGCAGTTCCTCGCCAACTGGCAGCACGTCGCGGGGGAGGACTGGCAGGACAGACTCAGGTCGTGGGTGCCGCGCGGGTGCGATGCCTGGATCGTGCAGCGCGAGGCACAGGACGTCACGCAGTACGCCGAGCTGTGGCTGAGGGACGCCGGGGACCACCGCGGGGACCCGGCGGAGTACCAGGCGCGCTACGACGCCTGGCTCGACGAGTTCGAGGCGCGCAAGGTCAAGGCGGTCGGCTTCGGCTGGATCACCCTGCGCAGGACGGGGGCGGCGGAGCCCTCGATCACCGTGGAGGAGTGGCCGCACCCGGTCGAGCAGCCCCTCGGGGACACGATCCGGGCGCACTTCGAGCGTCTCGACTACCTCCGGGAGCACGACGACGCGGCGCTGCTCGCCAGCCACTTCAAGCTCGCCGCCGAAGTGGTCCAGGAGCAGGTCGGGATGCCCGGTGCCGAGGATCCGGAGCATGTGGTGCTGCGCCAGCACCGCGGCATGCGCCGGGCCACGAAGGTGGACACGGTCGGCGCGGGGTTCGCGGGCGTGTGCGACGGCACGCTGAGCGCGGGCCGCATCCTGGACGCCATCGCCCAGCTCATGAACGAGGACCCGGTGGTGCTCCGCGACCGGACGCCCGCGCAGATCCGGCTCCTGGTGGAACAGGGCTTCCTCGAGCCGGCGAACTGACCGGGCCGGGCCGGTTCGGGCCGGTTCGGCGGGCGGCGGGCCGGGTGACCGGTTTGGTGCGCGGGGGATCACGGTGGCTGGTGCGGCTGCGGTAGGGCGGCTGCCCGTGTGGTCGTAGGCGTCCCGGGACGCCTGGGGGTCGGCGCCCGGATCGTCGTCGTATGCCGGTGGCACGGGCCGGAGCGGACCGGTGCCGAGGGCCGGGACGCGCCGGGATCGGGAAAACGGCCGGAAAAATACGGAGGGCGCGCTCGGGGCGGCGGCGCTCGATCGTGTGTTCGGCATCACGTTGTCCCTCCGTTCACCCCGGTGTCGTCCGCTCTTCTCCCGCGCCTGCCAGTCTCCGGCGCTGGGCGGAGTCGGATGTCACGGAAGAGGTGGGCGGGGGATGGAGAGCGGGCCGGCGATCTTCACGGGCATGGTGTTCGCCCTGTTCGGGGGCGCCGTACTGGCCTGGACCGGCACCCGCCTCAGGCGCCGCGAGCCGGTGGCCCACGGTGTGAACCAGATCGCATCGGCCGCCCTCGCGAGCGTGGCCGGGACGGTCACTCTGGCCCTCGGCGTGTACTGCCTGACCCGCCTCTGACGTCGGCGGGTGCGCGGCGGCGACGGCGCCGCAAAAGCAAGGGGAGCGTCGCGCTCCGGACGTGCCTCAGCGGGTACCCGGTACTCCGGGCGGCAGGAATGGCGGTAGTCGGGTTACCGTTCGAGTGGCCGTTGTGGGCTTTTCCCGTTTGACACGGGGGCGGGATGTACCGTCACACTCCGCAGCATCACATGAGCCAGAAGCACGCCGCGACCCCGGGACCAAGGCCTGGGGAGGCCACAGCGTCGACCGGAGAGAAGAGCGAAGTTGTCCCCGACCAGCGAGACCGCACAGGGCGGCCGCCGACTCGTCATCGTCGAGTCGCCTGCCAAGGCGAAGACGATCAAGGGCTACCTCGGCCCCGGCTACGTCGTCGAAGCGAGCGTCGGGCACATCCGCGACCTCCCCAACGGCGCCGCCGAGGTGCCCGAGAAGTACACCGGCGAGGTGCGCCGCCTCGGTGTGGACGTCGACCATGACTTCCAGCCGATCTATGTGATCAACGCCGACAAGAAGGCGCAGGTCAAGAAGCTCAAGGACCTGCTGAAGGACTCCGACGAGCTGTTCCTCGCCACCGATGAGGACCGGGAGGGCGAGGCGATCGCCTGGCACCTCCAGGAGGTCCTCAAGCCGAAGATCCCCGTCAAGCGGATGGTCTTCCACGAGATCACCAAGGACGCGATCCGCGAGGCCGTCGCCAACCCGCGCCAGCTCAACCAGAAGCTGGTCGACGCCCAGGAGACCCGCCGTATCCTCGACCGCCTCTACGGCTACGAGGTCTCGCCGGTCCTGTGGAAGAAGGTCATGCCCCGGCTGTCGGCCGGCCGTGTGCAGTCCGTCGCGACCCGTCTCGTCGTCGAGCGGGAACGCGAGCGCATCGCTTTCCGTTCCGCTGAGTACTGGGATCTGACGGGCACCTTCGCGACCGGCCGCGCAGGGGATCGGTCGGACCCGTCGTCGCTGGTCGCCCGCCTGCAGACCGTCGACGGCAGGCGGGTCGCGCAGGGCCGCGACTTCGACTCCCTGGGACAGCTCAGGAGCGGGAACACCCTCCATCTCGACGAGGCGACGGCCCGTGCCCTCGCCGCCGCCCTGGAGAACACCCGCTTCTCCGTGCGCTCCGTCGAGTCCAAGCCGTACCGTCGCTCGCCGTACGCCCCGTTCCGTACGACGACGCTGCAGCAGGAGGCCAGCCGCAAGCTCGGCTTCGGCGCGAAGGCGACCATGCAGATCGCCCAGAAGCTGTACGAGAACGGCTACATCACGTACATGCGTACGGACTCCACGACGCTGAGCGACACGGCGGTCGCGGCGGCCCGCGCCCAGGTCACGCAGCTGTACGGCGCCGACTACCTGCCCCCGCAGCCGCGCACGTACGCCGCCAAGGTCAAGAACGCGCAGGAGGCGCACGAGGCGATCCGCCCCTCGGGTGATCGTTTCCGCACCCCCGCCGAGACCGGCCTGACCGGTGACCAGTTCAAGCTCTACGAGCTGATCTGGAAGCGGACCGTCGCCTCCCAGATGAAGGACGCCACGGGTAACTCCGTCACCGTGAAGATCGGCGGCACCGCCGCCGACGGCCGGGACGTCGAGTTCAGCGCCTCCGGCAAGACGATCACCTTCCACGGCTTCTTGAAGGCCTACGTGGAGGGCGCCGACGACCCGAACGCCGAGCTGGACGACCGCGAGCGCCGGCTGCCGCAGGTCAACGAGGGCGACGCCCTCAGCGCCGAGGAGATCACGGTCGACGGGCACGCCACCAAGCCCCCGGCCCGCTACACCGAGGCGTCCCTGGTCAAGGAGCTGGAAGAGCGCGAGATCGGCCGCCCGTCGACGTACGCGTCGATCATCGGGACGATCCTCGACCGCGGCTACGTCTTCAAGAAGGGCACGGCCCTCGTCCCGTCCTTCCTCTCCTTCGCCGTCGTCAACCTCCTGGAGAAGCACTTCGGGCGGCTCGTCGACTACGACTTCACCGCCAGGATGGAGGACGACCTCGACCGCATCGCGGCCGGCGAGGCGAAGGCCGTGCCGTGGCTGAAGCGCTTCTACTTCGGTGAAGGCACGGTCACGGGTGGCGCGGCCGACGCCGGCAACGGCGACGGGGACCACCTCGGCGGCCTCAAGGAACTGGTGACCGACCTGGGCGCGATCGACGCGCGCGAGGTGTCGTCGTTCCCGGTGGGCAACGACATCGTGCTCCGCGTCGGCCGCTACGGCCCGTACATCGAGCGTGGCGAGAAGGACAGCGAGCAGCACCAGCGCGCCGACATCCCGGACGACCTGGCGCCGGACGAGCTGAGCGTCGAGCTGGCGGAGGAGCTGCTGGCCAAGCCGAGCGGCGACTTCGAGCTGGGCGCGGACCCGCAGACGGGGCACCAGATCGTCGCCAAGGACGGCCGCTACGGCCCGTACGTCACGGAGATCCTCCCCGAGGGCACTCCGAAGACCGGCAAGAACGCGGTCAAGCCGCGCACGGCCTCGCTCTTCAAGTCGATGTCGCTCGACACGGTGACGCTCGAGGACGCGCTGAAGCTGATGTCGCTGCCGCGCGTCGTCGGCACGGACGCCGAGGGCCAGGAGATCACCGCGCAGAACGGCCGTTACGGCCCGTATCTGAAGAAGGGCACGGACTCACGCTCGCTGCAGTCCGAGGAGCAGCTCTTCACGATCACGCTGGAAGAGGCGCTGGCGATCTACGCCCAGCCCAAGCAGCGGGGTCGCGCCGCCGCCAAGCCGCCGCTGAAGGAGCTGGGCGAGGACCCGGTCTCCGGCCAGCCGGTCGTGGTCAAGGACGGCCGCTTCGGTCCGTACGTCACCGACGGCGAGACCAACGCGACCCTCCGCTCGGGTGACAGCGTCGAAACGATCACTCCGGAGCGCGGCTTCGAACTGCTCGCCGAAAAGCGCGCCAAGGGTCCCGCCAAGAAGACCGCGAAGAAGGCCGCGGCCAAGAAGACGGCCCCGGCGAAGAAGACCGCCGCCAAGAAGACGGCGGCGAAGAAGACGACCGCGGCCGCGAAGAAGACCACGGCGAAGAAGACGACCGCCAAGAAGGCGACGGCCTCGAAGGCCACGGCTTCCGGCACGGAGGACTGACGGCACCGGCACGGACAACCGCCGGCTCCGGGTAGGAGCCGGCGGCTTCGGTGCGGATGATCCGTGGCTTCCCGCGTGGTGGCCACGGTCTCCGGCGCGCAGCGACTGCGGTCGGTGGCTCCCGGCTTCGCGCAGCGAACGCTCCGGCATCACTTTGGTGTCGGGGCGTGCGCATGCCAGGACGGGCGGGGTGTGGTGTCGGCGGCTGCGGATAGGCTGAACGCATGACGCGAGCCGAGCAGCCAACGGCCCCCACCACAGCCCCGGACGACGCCCTGGTCGCGGACTCACGCGAGCGTGCCGTCCGTTCCCTGTTGCGCCGACCGCAGTTGCGGCGCCTGTGGAGCGCGCAGCTGGTGAGCGGTGTCGGCGACAGCCTGGCACTCTTCGTCCTGGTCGTCCTCAGCCTCCAGGCGGCGATCACCGAGGGCGCGTTCGGCGGTGGATACCGGGGCGCGGCGTTCGCAGTGGCGACGGTCTTCGCGGCGCGCGTCCTCGCCGCGCTGCTGTTCGGCGCGGTCCTCCTCGGCCCGCTGACCACGCTCACCGCCCAGGACGGCCCGCTCGACCGTCGCTGGACCATGGTCGGCGCCGACGGTGTGCGCGCCGCCCTGCTGATCGTCGCACCCCTGTGGATCGACTGGACGCCGGACAACGCGCTGGCCGTCGTACTGGTCACCGCCTTCGTCACCGGCGTCGCCGAGCGCCTGTGGACGGTGTGCCGGGAGAGCGCGGCTCCGGCCCTGCTGCCCGGCCCGCCCCCGGAGGGCGCCACCGTACGGCCGCTGCCGGACCACATGGACGCCCTGCGCCGCCTCTCGCTGCGCACCACCTTCCTGTCCGTCCCGCTGGCGGCCGCCGCGCTGGTCGTCGCCGCCCTGTTCAACAACCTGCTGGGCACGGGCGTGGCCTGGTTCGACCAGCACCACGCGGCCCTCGCCTCGTATGTGGCGGCCGGCCTGTTCGCCGCCTCCCTGTCCGTGCTGACCTTCCTGGAGCTGCCCGACACGCGCACCCCCCGCGCGCGTTCCCCGCTGGAGGGCCTGCGCCGCCCGCGCACCGGCACCGGTGTGGACAAGGGCCGTACGGGCGTGATCCCGCTGCTCGTCCCGGCCTGCGCGGCGGTCGCCGGAGCCATCGCCGCGGCCGTGTCGGTGTGCGTGCTGCACGCCACCGACCTGGGCGGCGGCCCGGTCCTGTACGGCCTGCTGGTACTGGGCCTGACCGGCGGTGTCGCCGTCGGCATCCGTACGGCCCCCGCGCTGCTGCCCTCGCTCTCGCGCCGCCGGCTGCTCGCCCTCGCGATCGCCTTCACCGGTATCGCCCTGCTGGCCGCCGGACTGGTTCCCGACGTCACCACGGTGCTGCTGATCGTCACGCTGGCCGGCGTCACCGCGGGCGTGGCGGCGAACACCGGCCACGCCCTGCTCGACCAGGAGACCGAGGACTACCGCCGGGCGCGTGTCACCGAGCACCTGCACGCGGTCGTCCGGGTCTTCATAGCGCTCGGTGCGCTGATCGCGCCGGTGGTCGCCGGGCTCATCGGCCGGCACCGGATGGAGAACGGCAAGTTCGTCTTCGCGCACGGCGGCGCCTCCTTCACGCTGATGCTGGTCGGCGCCCTGCTGCTGCCGGTGGCGGCGCTGGTGCTCGCCAAGGTCGACGACCGCTCCGGCATTCCGCTGCGCCAGGACCTCAAGGACGCGTTGCTCGGCGGCGACGACCCGGTCGAGGCACCGGCGGCGACCGGTTTCTTCATCGCGCTGGAGGGCGGCGACGGCGCCGGCAAGTCCACCCAGGCCGAGGCCCTCGCCGAGTGGATCCGTGCCAAGGGCCACGAGGTCGTGCTCACCCGCGAGCCGGGGGCCACGCCCGTCGGCAAGCGGCTGCGCTCGATCCTGCTGGACGTGTCCTCGGCGGGTCTGTCGCACCGCGCGGAGGCGCTGCTGTACGCCGCCGACCGCGCCGAGCACGTCGACACGGTCGTACGCCCGGCCCTGGAGCGCGGCGCGGTCGTGATCTCCGACCGCTACATCGACTCCTCCGTCGCCTACCAGGGCGCCGGCCGTGACCTGTCCCCGACCGAGATCGCCCGCATCAACCGCTGGGCGACCAACGGACTCGTCCCGCACCTGACCGTCCTGCTGGACGTCTCGCCGGAAACCGCCCGCGAGCGGTTCACCGAGGCGCCGGACCGGCTGGAGTCGGAGCCGGCGGAGTTCCACGCGCGCGTGCGGTCCGGTTTCCTCACCCTGGCCGCCTCCGACCCCGGCCGCTACCTGGTCGTGGACGCCGGCCAGGAGCCCGAGGCCGTCACCACCGTCGTCCGGCACCGGCTCGACACCGTGCTGCCGCTGTCCGAGGCCGAGATCAAGGCCCAGGAGGAGGCGCGGAAGAAGGCCGAGGAGGAGGCTCGCCGCAAGGCCGAGGAAGAGGCCGCGCGCAAGGCCGAGGAGGAGCGCCTGGAGCGCGAGCGCCAGGAGGAGCTGGCCCGGCTGCGCGCCGAGGAGGAGGAACGCAAGCGCCGCGAGCTGGAGGAGGCGCAGCGCCGCGAGGCCGAACGGCAGGCGGAGGAGGCCCGGCAGCGGGCGGCGGAAGCGGCCCGGCGCGCGGAGGAGGAGCGGCAGCGGCTGCTCGCCGAGGAGAAGGCCCGCGCCGAGGAGGAGGCCCGCCGCAGGGCCGAGGAGGAGCGGCGCCGCAAGCAGGCCGAGGAGGAGGCCCGGCTGCGTGCCGAGGAAGAGGCCCGGCAGGCCCGGCTGCGCGCCGAGGAGGAAGCGCGGCGCCTGGAGAAGCAGCGCAAGGCCGAGGAGGCGCTGCTGCGGGCCGAGGAGGCCCGTCGGCAGGCGGCCGAGGCAGCGGCGGCGGCCGACACGGCGGCCCGCCGGTCCAGCATGCCCCTGCCGACCGTGCCGGGCGTGGCTTCCGACGCGGTGACGGTCCCCGCACCGGTGGTGTCGCCGGGCACGCGCGAGGCGGGCACGGAGGAGACGACGGTGCTGCGTCCCGTGCGTGACGAACGCGACGGCCGGGGCCGGACCGACGGGCAGCGGGACGCGGCCGGCCCGGCCGCGCCCGGCTCCGAAGCGGAGGTCACGGCCGAGCTGCCGCAGCCGCCGGCGGTTCCGGGTGCGGCGGACGAGACGACGGTGTTGCCGCCGGTGGCGCAGGGCGCGGGGGACGAGACGACCGTCCTGCCGCAGGTCTCGGGTGCGGCGGACGAGACGGCCGTGCTGCCGCCGGTTCCGGGTGCGGCCGACGAGACGGCCGTACTGCCGCCCGTACGGGGTGACGCACCGGCGGACCGGGTGCCGTCCGGCTTCTTCCGGGACGAGCGGCCCGCCGCGGGCCCCGACGGTTCCGAGGACCGTACGCGCGAGATGCCCCAGGTCGACGCCGACGGCTCCCGCCGTCGGCCGCGGCCCGACTGGGCGGAGGAGACCCCGCTGGACGATTTGCCGTCGCTGGCGGACGAGCTGCTGGGCTCGTACGACGAGCGGGACCACGGCGACCACGACGAGGAGCAGGGCCGCAGCGGCCGGGGCCGACGCGGCTGACGACGCTCGCCCGCGGGCACGGCCCAGGGCGGCGCCGATCGGAACAGCGGTCGGCGCCGCCCTTTCGTACAACGGCGATCACCGATCGCGTCACGGCCGTCACGACGGCCGCCGCCGCCCGCGTCGACCGCGTTGTCAGTGCCCACCCGCACAATGGATGGCAGGAACGCGGAGTGTGACGGAAGGGCGGCGTGACCCATGACCGTATGGGACGACCTCGTCGGGCAGGAGAAGGTGAGCGCGGTGCTCGACGCGGCCGCGCGGGACGCCGACGCCCTCGTCACGGCCGCGCGGGCCGGCGAGCCACTGCCCGAGGCCTCGAGGATGACGCACGCCTGGCTGTTCACGGGCCCGCCCGGGGCCGGCCGGAACCAGGCGGCGAGGGCCTTCGCCGCGGCCCTGCAGTGCGTGAGCCCCGACCGCGCCCTCGGCGGCTCCCCCGGCTGCGGATTCTGCGACGGCTGTCACACCGCGCTGCTCGGCACGCACGCGGACGTCTCCACGGTGGCCGCCGTGGGCTCCGAGATCCTTGTGAAGGACATGCGGGACACGGTCCGCAAGTCGTTCACGGCCCCGGCGAACGGCCGCTGGCAGGTCATCCTGGTCGAGGACGCCGAGCGGCTGAACGAGAAGTCGGCCAACGCCGTCCTCAAGGCGGTGGAGGAGCCCGCCCCGCGCACGGTCTGGCTGCTGTGCGCCCCCTCCGTCGAGGACGTCCTGCCGACGATCCGCTCCCGCTGCCGTCACCTGAACCTGCGCACGCCGTCCGTGGACGCGGTCGCCGACATGCTCGTACGGCGTGACGGCATCGAGCCCGGGGTCGCGGTGGCCGCCGCCCGCGCCACCCAGGGGCATGTCGACCGGGCCCGGCGCCTCGCCACCGACGCGGCGGCCCGTGAGCGCCGTACCGCCGTGCTCAGGCTGCCGCTGCGCCTGGACGAGGTCGGCGCCTGCCTCAAGGCCGCCCAGGAACTGGTCGACGCGGCCGCCGAGGACGCCAAGCAGCTCGCCGAGGAGACGGACGGCAGGGAGGCCGAGGAACTGAAGGCGGCGCTCGGCGCGGCCCAGGGCGGCCGGCTGCCGCGCGGCACGGCGGGCGTGATGAAGGATCTGGAGGACATGCAGAAGCGGCGCAGAACCCGCACGCAGCGCGACAGCCTCGACGTCGCCCTCGGCGATCTCACCGCCTTCTACCGCGATGTCCTCGCCCTCCAGCTCGGCTCCCGGGTGGCGATCGCCAACGCCGACGCCGAGGATGCCCTGGAGCGGCTGGCGCGCGGCAGCACTCCGGAAGCCACGCTCCGCCGCATCGAGGCGATCGCCGCGTGCCGCGAGGCCCTCGACCGCAACGTGGCTCCCCTGCTGGCCGTGGAGGCGATGACGATGGCACTGCGGGCGGGCTGACCACCGCACATCGCGGGAGGGTCGCCACGGCGCCGGAGGCCGGCCCCGGCGCCGGGCAAGCGACTGCCCCCGTGGTGCTTCGGGTGACCACCTGCCAGGACGAGGCCGGACCTTTGACACCGCTCTGACACCTTCGGAGGTGCGGGTATGTCCCCCGTACGAGCCATAATCCCCACGTCCCGCACCCGATCCGTCGCTCAGCGTTACGCTCGCTTGATGCACCTCAGCCCATCTCCCCGCCGGACCCTGGGCCCCCGCCCCCGGACGACGGCCCGCCTCGCGGCCACCCTTCTCGCGGCCGTCGCCCTGCTCGTGTCCGCCTGCTCCTCCGGGAGCTCGACCAGGTCGGCCGGCGGTACGACGGACGCGGCGCTGGCCGCGCTGCCGCGCGCGACACCGTCGGCCCTGTCGTCGTACTACAGCCAGAAGCTGCACTGGCGCAGCTGCGGTGTCACCGGCTTCCAGTGCGCGACGATGAAGGCCCCGCTGGACTACGCCAAGCCCGGCTCGGGTGACGTCCGGCTCGCCGTCGCCCGGAAGAAGGCCACCGGCAAGGGCAAGCCGATCGGTTCGCTGCTGGTCAACCCGGGCGGTCCGGGCGGCTCGGCGGTGGGCTACCTGCAGAGCTATGCGGGTATCGGCTACCCGGCCAACGTCCGTGCGCGCTACGACATGGTCGCGGTGGACCCGCGGGGCGTCGCCCGCAGCGAGCCCGTCGAGTGCCTCGGCGGCCGCCAGATGGACGCGTACACACAGACGGACATGACGCCCGACGACCAGCAGGAGCGGAACGCGCTGGTCACGGCGGACAGGAAGTTCGCGGAGAGCTGCGGGGCGCGTTCGGCGCGGCTGCTGCGGCACGTCTCCACCGTCGAGGCGGCGCGTGACATGGACATCGTGCGCGCGGCGCTGGGTGATCCGAAGCTGAACTACGTGGGGGCGTCGTACGGCACGTTTCTCGGGGCGACGTACGCCGGGCTGTTTCCCGACCGGGTGGGCCGGGTCGTCCTGGACGGCGCGATGGACCCCTCCCTGGATGCCCGGAAGCTGAACCTGGAGCAGACGGCCGGCTTCGAGACGGCGTTCCAGGCGTTCGCGAAGGACTGCGTACGGCACTCCGGCTGCCCGCTCGGCGGCAAGGGCACGACGCCCGCGCAGGTCGGCGACCACCTCACGGCGTTCTTCCGCAAGCTCGACGCGCATCCCGTCCCGGCGGGCGACGCGGCCCACCGCAAACTCGGCGAGGCGCTGGCCACGACCGGGGTGATCGCGGCGATGTACGACCAGGGCACGTGGGAGCAGTTGCGCGAGGCGCTGACCTCCGCGATGACGAAGAACGACGGCGCGGGCCTGCTCGCGCTCTCCGACAGCTACTACGAACGTGACGCCGACGGCCACTACAGCAACCTGATGATGGCCAACGCCGCCGTGAACTGCCTGGACCTGCCGCCCGCCTTCACCGGTCCCGACCAGGTGGAGAAGGCGCTGCCCGCCTTCGAGAAGGCGTCCCCGGTCTTCGGCGCCGGCCTGGCCTGGGCGTCGCTGAACTGCACGTACTGGCCGGTGAAGGCCACGGGTGAGCCGCACCGTATCCGGGCCGGGGGCGCGGCGCCGATCGTGGTCGTCGGCACCACCCGCGACCCGGCGACCCCCTACCGCTGGGCGCAGTCCCTGTCCCGCCAGCTGTCCTCGGCCCGCCTCCTGACCTACGTCGGTGACGGCCACACCGCCTACGGCCGCGGCAGCACCTGCATCGACACGGCGATCAACACCTATCTGCTCCACGGCACCCCGCCGACCGTGGGAAAGCGCTGCTCGTAACTCCTCCAGCCGGCCCCGGAGCCACCCGCTCCGGGGCCGGTACGAAGCACCCCTGGAAACTGTGTAGACTTACCGACGTCGCTGATCGCACCATAGGTGCGGCTGACATGCCGCTTTAGCTCAGATGGCCAGAGCAACGCACTCGTAATGCGTAGGTCTCGGGTTCGAATCCCGAAAGCGGCTCCACGGAAACCCCAGGTCAGATAGTCGCTGGCCTGGGGTTTTGTGTTGCTCGGGGCATGGCGCGTCACACGGCGGGGGCGCTGTGGGGTGGCTTGCGTGAGCGGAGCGGGCTCGGCCCTACTCTTTGGGCTTCTTCCGCCGGGCCTTCTTCTTGCCCTCGGCCTGGGCCTTCAGTGCTGCTCAGCACCGTTGTCGACTGGGCATGCGGGCGTGATCGCGCACTATGCGGTCGCAACGCCCAGGAAGCGCAACACCGCCAGGACGCGGCGGTGGTCGGCGTCGGCCTTGGGCAGGTCGAGCTTGGTGAAGATGCTGTTGATGTGCTTGGCGACCGCGCTCTCGCTCACGACCAGGTCGGCGGCGACGCCGGAGTTGGACCGGCCGCCCGCCATCAGCTCCAGCACCTCCCGCTCGCGCGGTGTCAGCCGGTCGAGCGGATCGCTGTGCCGGCGCACCAGCAGCTGCGCGACGACCTGCGGGTCGAGCGCGGTGCCGCCGGCCGCCACCCGGCGTACCGCCTCGGCGAACTCCTCGACGTCGGCGACGCGTTGCTTGAGCAGATAGCCGACGCCCGAGGTGTTGGCGGCGAGCAGATCGGCGGCGTACCGCTCCTCCACGTACTGCGACAGCAGGAGCACGGCGGTACGCGGGTACTGGCGGCGGATCACCAGCGCGGCGCGTACTCCCTCGTCGGTGAAGCCGGGCGGCATGCGCACGTCGACCACGGCGATGTCGGGACGGTGATCCTCGACGGCCGCCAGCAGCCCTTCTGCGTCGGTGACCTGCGCGCACATCTCGAAGCCGGCCGCCTCCAGCACCTTGACCACGCCGATGCGCAGCAAGAGGGAATCCTCGGCGATCACGGCGCGCACGGCAGCTCCACGGTGATGACGGTCGGGCCCCCGGCGGGGCTGCGGCAGGAGAACGTGCCGTCGACGGACGCGACGCGCTTGGCGAGCCCGGCGAGCCCGGTGCCGCCGGCCGCCGCGAGATCCGCGCCGCCCGCGCCGTCGTCCGCGACGACCACCAGCAGTGTCTCCCCGATCCGCTCCACGGTCACGTCCGCCCGGGTCGCCTGGGCGTGTTTGACCACGTTCGTCAGGGCTTCGGAGACCACGAAGTACGCGACGGCCTCGACCATGGGTGAGGGGCGCTGCGGCAGGTGCACCGCCACGCGCACCGGGATCGGGAGGCGGGCGGCGACTCCGGACAGCGCGGCGTCGAGGCCGCGGTCCTCAAGGACGGCCGGATGCAGGCCGCGCACCAGGTTGTTCAGCTCGGCGATCGCCTCCTTCGCCTCGCGGTGCGCCTCGTCGATCACCTTGCGGGCGTCCTCCGGCAGGTCGCCGAGGGTGGACCTGGCCAGGCCCAGGTTGACGGCGAGTGAGACGAGGCGCTGCTGCGCGCCGTCGTGCAGGTCGCGCTCGATCCGCCGCCGCTCGGCGTCGGCGGCATCGAGCACGCCGGCCCGGCTCTCGGCGAGGTCGGCGACCCGGCGGGCCAGCTTCTCCGTGCGGCTGGGGCCGAGCAGAACCTCGGCCGCCCGGGTCTCCAGCCGCACCAGAGCGCCGGTCAGCCGGGGCCCGAGGAACAGCAGGGCGAGGCCGCCGGCGGTGATGTACGCGGCCTGCGTGGTGTACCCGAGGTCGGTGACCCGCCACTGCGGGGGCAGCGCCCAGATCCACACGTAGAGGGAGGCGGCCACGAGAGCGGCGGCCCAGACGGCGAGGACGGCGAGGTCCAGGACGGCGAGCAGCGGACCCGCCACGGCGTGGTAGCAGACCTGCCGCCACAAGGCCCGGCCGGTCAGCCGACGTGCCGCCGACTTCCAGTTGCGTCCGGGCCCGGGTACGGCGGGGCGCGGGAGGTCCTTGCCGACGAGCGCCCGGTAGCGCCGCCGCTGCCCGACGGTCAGCAGGGGTGTCACCACGAGCGTGAGCAGCACGGGCAGCGGAGTCACGGCCGGCACCAACGCCGCCATCGTGCCGAGCAGCCAGAGCCACAGTGGCACCACGGCGAGGTGGAGCGGCAGGCCGGCGGCGACGAGCGCGGTCCGGTGTCCCGCCCTGCGGAACGGCCGGCCCAGCACCAGCTGCAGCCACGTCGTGAGTTGCATGCGTCAAACGGTAAAGCCGCAGGCCATCCCCGTGCCATGACGCTCCCGCCCGGTTCGGGGGTGCACTTATCTCCACCCCGGGTCGGAACCCTGCGTGACTGACGGCGCCCCCGTGTGCGGCGGAGGGTGGAGCACGTGAAGGGCAGAGCCGGCGGGGAGCGGGGGAAGACGATGCGTCAACTGGGGTTATGCAATGACGAAGTGGCCGGTGCCGAGGGCTTCGACCGCGCCGAGGTCATCCCGCTCCACGAAGAGGCGGAGGAGCCGCGCCCGGCGCGGGGCATGCGCCGGGCCGGGTGGCTGCTGGTCGCCTGCGGGTTCGCCCTGCTGCCGTGGCTGTACGTGCTGGCCACCGGCCTGCCGGCCACCGCGACCGCGGCGCACTGGCCGGTCGCCTGGGTCGGGCTCGACGCGCTGGAGGCGCTCGGCCTGATCGCCACCGGCCTCCTCGCCGCCCGCGGCGACCGGCGGCACGCCCTGGCAGCCGCCGCGACCGCGACGCTGCTTGTGGTGGACGCCTGGTTCGACACCACGACCGCGGCCCCGGGCGGCGACTTCGCCACCGCGGTCGCCATGGCGCTCGGCGCCGAGCTGCCGCTCGCCGCGCTGTGCGGCCGGCTGGCGCTGCGGACGCTGAGCCGGCCCGCGTGACGCCGACTGCCCAGCCACATGCCACGGACCAAATCAATCCACCGGAGAACACCATGCACCGCATCACCACCGCCCCCGTCGCCCCGATCCCGGCCCGGACCCGCTGGGCGGTCGCCGCCGGCGCGGGCGCCGCGTTGGCCGCCGCCTGGTGGCTGGGCGACACGGCGCCCTATCCTTACGCCCAACGCGGCCTCCTCGACGTGCCGTTGCCGTTCCTGACCGCCGACCGGATGGACGCCGTACTGCAACCGCGGCCGGGGGAGCGGATCCTGGAGATCGGCCCGGGGACGGGCCTGCAGTCGCTGCACGTCGCCCCGCAGCTCGGGCCGGAGGGACGGCTCGATGTGCTCGACATCCAGCAGGAGATGCTCGACCACGTGATGTGCCGCGCCGAGCGCGACGGCCTGGCGACGATCAGGCCCACCCGCTCGGACGCACGTGAACTGCCCTACGCGGACGGGACATTCGACGCCGTATACGCCGTGACCGCGCTCGGCGAGATCCCCGAGCCGGATCGGGTACTGCGCGAGGCGGCACGGGTGCTGGCACCAGGCGGGCGGCTGGTGATCGGCGAGTTCTTCGACAGGCACTGGGTCCCCTTCGGCCGGCTGCACCGGCTCGCCGACGCCGCCGGCCTCCACCTGACCGAGCGCCGCGGCCCAAGCCCGGCATACCTCGCCCGCTTCCGACCCTGCAGAGCCGACGCGCCAGGCCACCAGAGCGAGCGCCTCGCCCACAGCGACCGGGACACCAACGACGGGGAAGCGTGAGCACCGCACGCAGGGACCGCGATCACCGAGCTGAACAACCTGGCGCGCGGTAGGCCGCTCCAGGAGGCGAGGGGGCTCCGCCCCAACCGCGGCCAGCCACGAAAACTGCGGCGCCCCCGCAAGGTGAGAGGGGAGTCCTGCGGCTTCTGCTGCGTGATTCCGGTCTCCGATCGTGCTGGGTCCTCTCCGGCAGCAAGCCCGGGCGGCGGCGATAAGGCGGGTGCGTCCAGCAGTCCCGCGGAGTTCTGCGAGCGGGCCTGTGGTGGTGCAGTGCCGACTGGCCCATTCCGCGCGGTTTTCGGCGGTGCTACCCAGCCACAGGTGAGCGGGGCTGGTGTAGGCGGTTTCTTCTGGATCAAGGTGGGGGTGAGTGATGACGGCGGTTCTGGGGTGGCACCCTGGAGCGATGCGACCTGGGACCGACGTCACCGAGAACGGCCTGCGGCATCTGCTCAATGCGTGGGATCCGATCGGCGTCGCTGACGCGGTGCAGGACGAGTACGACTGCATGCTCGTCCCTCTCCTTCAGCGGCTCCGGGGGGCGCCGACCAGGCGGAGATCGGTGAGTTCCTGCGGCATGAGCTGGAAGACCACTGACTGACGCGCAGTGGGCGCGGATTGAGCAGTTGCTTCCGGACCGGACACCGAAGCGGGGTGGCCGGTGGCGGGACCACCGAGAGGTGATCGACACCATCGCCTGGAAGTTTCAGACCGGGGCACAGTGGGTGCAACTGCCGGAGAAGTACGGCAACTGGCGGGGGATCTACAACCGGCTGCGGATGTGGTCCGCCGATGGCACATGGGAGCTGGGTCGTCTCGGTGGACTCCACGATCGTGCGAGCCCATCAGCACGCGGCCGGAGCCCGCAAAAAGGGGCCCCGGCCGACGAGCCGTACGACCACGCCATCGGCCGGTCCCGTGGCGGACGGACCACGGAGATCCATCTCGCGGCCGATGGCAACTGCCGGCCCCTGGCCTTCCATCTCACCGCCGGACAGGCCGGTGACGCGCCTGCCTTCGCTGACGTGATGGCGCGGCTGCGTGTTCCCCGACGGCGTGGACGGCCCCGAACCCGGCCAGCGGCAGTCCTCGCAGACAAGGCGTATTCGTCGCGGGCCATCCGTGAGCACCTCAGGCGGCGCGGCATCCGGGCGGTCATCCCCGTGCCGGCCGATCAACGCGGCCACCGTCTGCGACGCGGCAGCCGGGGTGGCAGGCCACCCGCCTTCGACCGCGAGACCTACAAGCAACGCAACACGGTCGAACGCTGCATCAACCGCTTGAAACAGTGGCGAGGCATCGCCACCCGCTACGAGAAGACAGCAGCCATCTACCTGGCCGGACTCCACGTTGCGAGCATCTTCCTCTGGTCAGCCAGGTGATCCAAACGAAACCGCCTAGGCCGGTATGCCTTCGGCAAACAAGGCGTCGGCGAGGTCGCCCCGCAACTGTTCCAGCGGGCGCGCTTCTAGGCTGACGGTCTCGGTGAAGCCTGCATAGGGCATGTTCGCGGGGCTAACGCCGTAGGGAAGAGCCAGTGAAGACCACAGTTGCAATACGCGGCCTTCGACGGCGCGAGCCTGAGCCCCGAGCATGGTGACCTGCCTATCGAGCACCCACCCCTTGCCCTGATGCAGAGCCATGCGTCGACTGCCGAACTTGGCGATACCGATCTTGCCTGCGGCGTACCGGTCATGAAGTATCAGGTAGACCAGCGCCTTGTCGTCGGCTCGGATGCCGTAGCCACCGCAGTAGCAGCATGCGCCTGTTCCTGCGTTCTTGATGCTGTCGAACCAGGGAGCGATGTCGCGGCGGCACTCTGCATTGAGGCAACGCGCCGGCCACTTCTTCCTTACCCCCGGGAAGGGCATCAGGGGTTCGCCGCCCGCTCGGCGCAGCAGATCCTCAGCGACCTCCGGACGGATTGGGCCGTTGCGTCTGCACCGGTCACAGCACTTTGGCTGTCCTTGGGTGATCGCCTTCTTGACGCTCGACAGCGTCGGCCAGGTCACCTCGTGGCAGTTCCCGCACTCTGACTCCCAGGGTGTGTTGTTGCTTTGGTAGGGGACCTGAGGCACCAAGCCACGCTCAGCCATGATCGCCCGCGCTTCCTCCTCGGTCTTCTTCTGCGCTCCGCTGCACGGACGGCATGGACCCTGCTTGGAGTTGGGCGAGCAGACATTGGAGTAGCGCGGCCTGCCAGGCTCTTTGCACCACTTGCACCAGCCTGGCCACGGTTTGTCAGCGCCAGGGAAAGGGATGGTTGGCACCCACCCCTTCGCCCGCATGCGCGCTTCAGCGATGTCCGGATCCAATGGCGCTGGCAAGGTTTCCCCCGGTGTTGTGCTGGCGGCGTCCTCAGCATGCCACTGGTGAAGGTCTTGTGATCAGCTTAGGCAGGACCGTTCACCGTGCATGACACCATCCATCCATGGGACGTAGATCAAGAGAAAGAGCGGCAGCCCTCGCTGTACGGCGGCAGCTGGCTGGTGACGGCATCCGCATCCGCGAAGCTCGGCCCGGCGAAGGCGCGCTGGTTCGAGACCTCGTGCGCCCTGTGGATCCCGATCATCCGGAGTCCTTCGAGAGCCTAGAGAGGCTGATCGACTCGGGACAGAGCATGCCGCAGACGGTCGGCCTCTCGGTAGACCTTGTCGTCGAAAACAAGGAGGGAAAGCTCCTGGGGGCTTTGGTCGCCGTGTCGCCGTTCGACTGGCTTCAGGACCCCTCGATAGGTTCGCTGCTTCGGAGCGGGCTGGCGCGTACGGTGGCTACCATCGAGGCGCTTGCGGTTGCACCCGAGGCACGCGGGATGCGGCTTGGCCAGCAGCTTCTCCAGCGCGCCGAAGAGCAGTTGCGCGAGTCAGGCTGCCGATTGTTGATTGCGGACTTTGAGCCTTCTCGGCCCCACCTTGCTCGTTACTACGCCGAGGCAGGATTCACACTCTTGCCCGAGGGGCAGCCGCTTCACGTCGGGCTACCCGGCGGCATCATCTTTCCCCGGTCGGCTCATACCGACTGCAGGACCTCATGGAAGGCACTGAGTAAGGAGGTCACCGTGCAACCGGGACTCATGGCCCAGTCTCCTGGACAACCCCCCGTGCCAATCCCCGGCGGGGTGCTTGTCGGGGTGCCTGCTCTCTGAGGCGATGTCATCAGGCCCTTCGTGAGCATGAACGCGCCGTCAAGCGGTCTGTATTTGCGCTGAGACCGGATGCGAACCGACGCGATGCTGAGAGGTCTGTCCAGCTGGCTTTCCTGCGTGAGCGCTGCGTGAGCGGACGACGTGGCACTGACCGTGATTGATCAGGCCGGTCCTCAGATCAAACTTGCTCTGACCAGGCGGTTTCGGACAGCGAAGCAGCGTCCCAAACCGTCCGTCATGCCATGGCCAGGACTTTTAATCCACCGGTTGTGGGTTCGAGTCCCACAGGGCCTACGAGAGGTGGGCGGGGGTATGGTCCCCGACCTGCTCAACAGCGCCCGAGTGGCTTCGGTCGGTTTGGGCGCTGTTTCGTTCGGTCTCCGTGCGCTCCCCGGTCCGGCCGGGGTAGGTGTTTGCCCACCTCAGAAGTAGGTTTCGGCCCATGGCGCCCGCCGGGTCCCTCGCAGCAGCATGATCTCCGGGCCGCAGCGCGTGGCCTGGAAGACGAGACGGGGGGCGGATATGTGGCCGTTTCCGCTGGGCGGGGCGCCCTGGCCGGGGGGCGTGCTTGTGGCGTTGACCGCGGTCTGCGCTGTGCTGGCCTTCAGGGCTGAGCAGGCGCGGGACCGGCCGGGGCGTATCGTGCGACCGGCTGGGCGGATCGGCTGGCCGGTCGTGGCGGGGCTGGTGGGTACGGCCGCGTACGGCAGTGCGCCGGCTCTGCTGTTCGCCCTGCACAACTCCGCCGGAACGGGCGGCTACGTCGTCACCATGCCGGACCTGGAACCCGGTGGGCTGCTCCCGGCAGCGCTGCTGGCGGCCGGCCTGCTGGCCGCCACGCTGCTCACCTCGGCGAGCGTGCCCAGGCGGTGGGTGCTGCCCGTGGTCGCGGCGGTGACCGGCGAACTGCTCGAAGGGACGTACTGGCTCACTCATTCCTCTGCCGGCTATGGGCAGACACCGCTGAACGTCCTGGTGGGATGTGTGAGCGTCCCGGTGCTCGCCGCCTTCGCCGGTGCGGCTCTGCTCCGGCCGGCGAACGGCAGGCCCGCGCGTCTGGCCGGAGCCGGCGCGCCGAGGTCCGCGCGCTGGGCCCTGCTGTTGCCCGCCGTCGTGGTGATGACCGGTGACCTGCTCGGTCTTGGTCTGTGGCAGTTCGCCTCACCGGGCACCGGGATCGGGCCGGCAGTGGTGGGTTACCTGGCGGGACTGGCGCTGCTGGCGGCCGTCGTGGCCGGGCTGGTGCGGTGGCCGAGGTCTGCGGCGAACCTGGCTGTCCTGGGGCTGGTGGGGATCGGGGTGTACGACGTCGCCCAGAGCGGGTTCGGACAACACCTGGTGCTGGTGCGGAAGTTCGGCTCCCCGCGCGGGCCGGCGCCGCTGCTCCCCGTTGAGACGGCTCACCATGCGTCGGTCCTCGGCGGGATCCAGGGGGCGGTGCTACTGACCCTCGGGCTCTGGCTGTTGCCCAGAACCGTGCTGGCGGATGCCGGCCGGCTGCTCGGGAGGGGACCTGACCCGGCCCTGGCCCGGCGGGTGCGGGAGCTGACCGAGACGCGGGCCGAGGCGGTCGGCTCCGCGGCCGCGGAGCTGCGCAGGATCGAGCGGGACCTGCACGACGGCGCACAGGGACGGCTGGTCACCATCGGGATGAACCTCCGGGTCGCCGAGGAGATGATCCACAGCGACCCCCACGAGGCCGCCGCACTGGTCGTGGAGGCCCGCGTCGCCTCGGCGGCGGCACTGGAGGAACTGCGTGGCCTGATCAGGGGGATGCATCCGCCGATGCTGGCCGACCGGGGCCTGGGGGAGGCGGTGCGGGCGCTCGCACTGGACCTGCCCCTGCCGTGCGAGACCGGGATCGATCTGCCCGAGCGGTTCGCCGCCCCACTGGAGTCGGCCTGCTACTTCGCCGTCGCCGAGGTGGTCACCAACGCCGTCCGGCACGCCTCGGCGCGCGGCCTCCAGATCCGCATGGCCCGGACGGACGGGCTGCTGCGCATCGAGGTGGTCGACGACGGGGTGGGCGGCGCGGATCCCGCCCGGGGTACCGGGCTGGCCGGGGTGGAGCGACGGCTGGCGGCCTTCGACGGCATCCTTGCGGTCAGCAGCCCGCCCGGGGGGCCGACGATCGTGGTCATGGAGGTGCCGTGCGCGTAGTCGTCGCGGAAGACCTCTTCCTGCTCCGCGAGGGGCTGGTCAGGCTCCTCAAGGCACGCGGGTTCGAGGTCGTGGCGGCCACCGACAGCGCGCCGGGCCTGCTCGGCGCGCTGCTGGAGTTCCGGCCGGACCTCGCGGTCGTGGACATCAGGCTGCCGCCCACCCACACCGACGACGGACTCCGCGCGGCGCTGTCCGCCCGGGAACGGATACCCGGGCTGCCGATCCTGCTGCTCTCGCAGTACGTCGAGCAGATCTACGCCGAGGAGTTGCTCGCCGACCAGGCCGGCGGGGT